>JBKBRK010000153.1:0-519 GCA_046292245.1 Aquificaceae bacterium | reverse complement strand
CCTCAAAAGGATATTAACATTGACAATCCATCTCTTAAAAACATGGATAATAACGTGGTTGAAAACCTTAGCCTTAATAAAAATACATCCTCAAAACAATTCAGTGAAAATGAGCAGGATAAAAATGGCCTTTCTTTTAAAGAAAACAATCAAAAAACTGAAGACATTTTAGAAGTGCATCGTGAAAACCAGTCTTTTGAAAATACAGGTAATGGTTCCTTTAAAGCCAAGAGTGAAGAAGAAAGTTTAAAGGTTCTTGTGAAAGAAAAGGGTGAAGATGTTTCACAGGAAGATAAATTTGAAGAATTAATTTACAACAAACCCCTACAAAAAGAAGACAATCAAGGAGTAAAACAGGAAATAACAAGAACAGAATCTATTGAAAAACAAACTTTTGTCAAGAATTATGAGCCCAAAGCCTTAAAAGTAGATATTGAAGACATAAAGCTTAAATTTAACTTTCTCGGTGATAGGCTTAGGTTAAATATAATTCTCAATGAAGATAAGTACATATCGCCA
>JBKBRK010000152.1:0-520 GCA_046292245.1 Aquificaceae bacterium | reverse complement strand
GCAAGGAATGTTTTAGAAGAAATAATAACGAGAAATTCAGAAGATGAAAAGATACCTAAAATACCAATACCTGGTTATGGTATACCTGTAAACGTAGCTCTTGCAGAGATAGAGTTTAAAGGTTTTCTAGAAAAGTTTATCAAGGTAGAAGATGAATTAAGGAGAACAGAGAAGGTTTTTATAGAAATAAAGGGGTTTTTACAAGCTCTTTGCTATGCCGTAGATTTTCTATGTAAGGAAGAAGAGCTTATTGATGAAATAAGATTGGAGCTAATATATCCAATGCATGAACCTTTGAGTTTAAAGTTTGTCGTGAAAGACAAAAAAGGAGTAGAGGTATTCTTAGACGATATAAAAGAACTATACAAAGACGTAAAAAGCAAGAAAGGGGATCAAGAGAAATTACAAAACAGAATAGAAAGATTTCAAAATCCAGAAATAAAGGAACAAGCAGAAAAACTGGGGAAAATATTGCTTAAAGGCATTTCCCAAAACATAGAAGAGCTAAGAAAAGAAATAG
>JBKBRK010000151.1:254-522 GCA_046292245.1 Aquificaceae bacterium | reverse complement strand
CCTCCTTTCTTCTCCATGGGTGCCAGCCCTTATAAGGATAACTCCCGATACTATGCCCCTGCCCTTTGTTTCCTTTATTATCAGCTTGCTTCCCTTGGATGTTTGGTACTCTTGCACCTTAGCACCTCCAATAGAAAGGCTTACCAGAAGGAGCAAAAGTATTATATATCTCATCCCTCTGGCACCATTATTACCTCGCTGTAAGGCTTGCCAAGAAGGTACTTTTCAAGTACTCTTAGTACATCCTCTCTTCTTACGCTTTTTATGT
>JBKBRK010000151.1:0-244 GCA_046292245.1 Aquificaceae bacterium | reverse complement strand
TATGTTGTTCTCAAAGTACTTGTAGTAGTCCAAAAGGCCAACCACTGCCACAGAATAACCTATATAAAAGGCGTCCCTCTCCACTCTTTCAAGGGAAAAGGCCTCCGAGTTTATTATCCTTTCCTTTGCCTTTCTTACCTCTTCCTCCTGTAAGCCTTCCCTTAGGGACTCCATGAGTTTAAAGGCTTTCTCCTTTACTTCATCCAATCTTTGTCTGTCAAGGGTGGAGTACACAAAGAAGATG
>JBKBRK010000150.1:0-544 GCA_046292245.1 Aquificaceae bacterium | reverse complement strand
ATTTATTGGTTTAACTTTTGCAGTTCATAATGGGAAGAAATTCATCCCTGTATATGTTACTGAAAATATGATAGGTCATAAATTGGGTGAATTTGCACCAACCAGAACTTTTAAGGGCCATGCTGGCTCTGAAGAAAAGAAAAAGGCTAAGGGGAAATAAAAGATGGAAGCAAGGGCAATATTAAGATATGCTCGAATAACTCCTACTAAAGCAAGAAGAGTTATTAATTTGATAAGAGGTAAAAAAGCTGGTGAAGCTTTATTAACATTAAAATATATGCCTCATAGAGGAGCGAGGATTATAGAAAAACTGCTAAGGTCTGCTTTAGCAAATGCAGAACAGAAAAATCCCAGACTTGATATAGATTCCTTAAAAATTGTAAAAGCCTATGTTGATCAAGGGCCAATGATGAAAAGAATAGAAACAAGAGCCATGGGAAGAGCCAACATAATCAAGAAGAAGACTTCTCACATAACTATATATGTTAGTTCAGAAGAAAATTAAACCGGGGGTGTAAGATTGGGTCAAAAAACAAATCCAATA
>JBKBRK010000149.1:0-572 GCA_046292245.1 Aquificaceae bacterium | reverse complement strand
CTTCTTCCACTTCTGGATTTCTCTTTGCCAAACTTTTTAAAACCTTTTCTATTTTATCGCTTCTGTCTTCCAACTCTTTTGTTTTCTTTGCCACCGGAGATATAGCAGTCCTTCTATCCCACATCACCAAGCCTATTAAAATACCCATGCCACCAAAAAGAATACCAAAGCCCCAGAGCATTAAAGTTTGTAGCTCCTCTATTCTTTTGTTTGTGTCTTCAATCCTCCTGTTGGTATCGTCAATCCTTTTATTAACGTCGTCAATTCTTCTATTAACATCATCCATCCTTTGATTGACCGCCTTAAAGCCCTCTTCAACCTTTACCTCAAGCCTTGTGATCCTATCCCTATCCTCTTGGGTAAAAGGCACTTCTTTGGCTGTGGATATACTATAAAGGCTTAGTAGGGTTACAAACAATAAAAGCCCTTTTCTCATAATTAAAATGTTAAACCCTATAAAGTAGCCTGTCAAATCAAAGTAAGCCTTCCCTTTTTAAAGCTTCTTCCACTTCTGGATTTCTCTTTGCCAAACTTTTTAAAACCTTTTCTATTTTATCGCTTCTGTCTTCCAA
>JBKBRK010000148.1:0-574 GCA_046292245.1 Aquificaceae bacterium | reverse complement strand
GGGCGTTTATAGCCCCTCAAAAGGTTCCTAATCTCTAAAAGCTCTTTTTTGATATCCTCTGGTATATCTCTTTGAAGGAGCCTTGTTAAACTCACTTCTGCTTCATGTACCCTCTTATCAAACATACTAAGCTTCCCATCCAACAGCCTCCTTATTATCTGACTATAGTTCATCCTCGTAAATTCCCTTAGCTTCTCCAAGATGAAATACAAATCCTCGTTTAAGGTGATTATAACTCTTTTACGCATATAAATCAAAATTCAAAGCCCGCTTCTGCAAAAGGCTTATTTTCATTTATTTTCCCTCCTTGTTTAGCTGTCTGAAGTTGTATAGGTTTAAAGCCTCTTCGTATTCCGTTTGGAATTCTTCTGTAATTTTAGGATTTGCAATGCTACCGCAAAAAACTAAAAGTATAAAAATTAATGATGTAAAAACTCTTTTTCTCATAAAAACCCCTCACTATCCTCCTTGCAATTTCTCCCCTTCCTTATAAGCAAGCCTTTCTCGTAATTTTTTCCACTCTTTATAAACAAGCCATGCATAGGACCTTTTACCATTATACCGCCACACCCCT
>JBKBRK010000147.1:0-579 GCA_046292245.1 Aquificaceae bacterium | reverse complement strand
GGCGGGGGTGGTGGTTTTGGGCCTCTGCCAGTTCCCCCACCCTGTTGGCGAAGGCCATCGCCTCTTGGAAGTTGCCAAAGCGGAAGGTCTTGGCCAGGCGCTCGGGGTTTTGCCGGGTCTCCCAGTCCATAGCCTTAAGGGTAAGGGAAAACCCCGGGCGCCCATGTGCCCGGGGTTTCGTTTGGTTGCGGGGGCGGGATTTGAACCCGCGACCTTCGGGTTATGAGCCCGACGAGCTACCAGGCTGCTCCACCCCGCGTCGCCATCCTTAACTATAGCGGGAAGAAGGAGGTGTGTCAAGCACCTTGCCCGGGTTCAGAAGCCCCTCGGGGTCAAAAAGGGCCTTTAGTTTTCGCATCCAGTCCAAGGCGGAGCCGTGCTCCAGGGGAAGGTACTTTTTTTTCCTGAGGCCCACCCCGTGCTCGGCGGTGCAGGTGCCCCCAAGCTCCAAGGCCCTTTCCACCAGGGCCTCGGCGTAGGCTTCCGCCTTGGGGTAGTCCTGGGGGAGGACCGGGACCAGGGTGTGGAAGTTTCCATCCCCCACGTGCCCAAGGATGTTGCCCGCAAGGCCCATCTCCT
>JBKBRK010000146.1:0-586 GCA_046292245.1 Aquificaceae bacterium | reverse complement strand
AAAGCTTCTTCCACTTCTGGATTTCTCTTTGCCAAACTTTTTAAAACCTTTTCTATTTTATCGCTTCTGTCTTCCAATTCTTTTGTTTTCTTTACCACCGGAGATATGGCAGTTCTTCTGTCCCACAAAACAAACCCAATCAAGGCTATTATTCCCACAATTATGGTAAATAAAGCCCCCAAAACAACACTCATATAGGTTCTAAAATCGCTTCTTAGCTCATCTATTTGTTTTTGCAGTCCATCAACTTGTCTTTGTAGCCCATCAACTTGTCTTTGTAGCCCATCAATCTGCGCTTGTAGTGCTTTCTGCCCCTCTTCCACCTTTACCTCAAGTCTTATAAGCCTATCTCTATCTTCCTGTGTAAAGGGCACTTCCTTAGCCATGGATAGACTATAAAAGCTTAACAGGGTTATAAGCAGTAAAAACACTCTTCTCATAGTTAAAATCATAAGCCTTGAGGAGCTGTATGTCAATTAAACTTTAAAGCAATCCTTCCCTTTTTAAGACTTCTTCCACTTCTGGATTTCTCTTTGCCAAACTTTTTAAAACCTTTTCTATTTTATCGCTTCTGTCTTCCAACTCT
>JBKBRK010000145.1:0-597 GCA_046292245.1 Aquificaceae bacterium | reverse complement strand
TGTTATTCCTCTACAGAGAGGGCCTCAAAAGGATATTAACATTGACAATCCATCTCTTAAAAACATGGATAATAACGTGGTTGAAAACCTTAGCCTTAACAGGGTGGGGCAAGGGTTCAAGTTGGAGGAGGCTTCTCAGTCATATCAAACCGCTTTTATAGAGAAAAATAGTTCAGAGGTTAACTTTCTTAGCGGTGGTGTGTTCTCGGATATAAAAGATCCTGTTATTCCTCTACAGAGAGGGCCTCAAAAGGATATTAACATTGACAATCCATCTCTTAAAAACATGGATAATAACGTGGTTGAAAACCTTAGCCTTAACAAGGTGGGGCAAGGGTTCAAGTTGGAGGAGGCTTCTCAGTCATATCAAATACAGAGAGGGCCTCAAAAGGATATTAACATTGACAATCCATCTCTTAAAAACATGGATAATAACGTGGTTGAAAACCTTAGCCTTAACAAGGTGGGGCAAGGGTTCAAGTTGGAGGAGGCTTCTCAGTCATATCAAATACAGAGAGGGCCTCAAAAGGATATTAACATTGACAATCCATCTCTTAAAAACATGGATAATAACGTGGTTGAAAACCTTAGCCTTAA
>JBKBRK010000144.1:0-599 GCA_046292245.1 Aquificaceae bacterium | reverse complement strand
TTCAAAAACCCAATTTAAGCATGTCCTTATGCTCTAAGCTTGTTTTCCTTAGCAACAAGGATTTAGCTCTGCTAAAAATAGTCCTTTGTTTATAGAGACGCAAACTGCGCTTCCCCCTGGGAGAGTCTTAAGAGTCCTTAAGGAGAGACTCTTTCATGGCTTGTGGGGAGACCCCATATGGACACTAACTTTTGTTTCAGGGGGCATGGACGGTAGTCTTGAATGAAAACTCCTTTTTAACTATATCCTCCCTTTCCTCTTTCCAGCTTAGTTTTCTCTGTATTAAAACCTCAAGGGCTTTCACTTCTGCCCATGGAAGCTCTATGTAGGTAGGTTCTTTATAAACAAGGGCATTTTTAGCTTGGTAGGATAGTACCTTTACAATTCTTGAACTTTCACCCGTTGGCAAGAGTGCGGATATTATTATGTAAAGCTTTGGGTCCCCCTGGTCTGCGGTTGGTAGATTGTGGGGAATACCTACGTTGATCACCTTTAATCTTAGGGTCTCTCCCCTTTCAACCTCAATGGCTAAGTCTTCGGGCTTTGCCTTGCCTGTAGGAAAGCTATGATCGTGCCTAGGTTTTTTAGTATGAAAGTAT
>JBKBRK010000143.1:0-618 GCA_046292245.1 Aquificaceae bacterium | reverse complement strand
CTTGGAAAGACTCATCTTCTCCATGCCATTGGAAACAGAGCCAAGACCATAGGCCATAAGGTTTTGTACCGACAGGCTAACGACTTTTCCGATGAAATGGTAAGAAGCATAAAGCAAGGAAAGATGGAGGAGCTAAGGGAAATTTACTCCAATGTGGATATCCTACTTCTTGACGATGTGCAGTTTTTGTCGGGCAAGGAAAGAAGCCAAGTGGAACTCTTTAGGGTTTTTGAAAGGCTTCAGGCAAGAGAAAAGCAAGTGGTCTTTGTAAGCGATAGGCATCCAAAGGATATACAGGAGGTTTTCCAAAGACTTTTAAGTAGGTTTGCCAGTGGGCTAATAATAGAGATAGGCCTTGATGAGGAAACTAAGCTTTCCATTGTAAAGCATAAGCTTTTGCTTTTTGGCTTACCTTTAGACAAAAGGTATGTGGACCATGTGATGGAAAACACGGGCTTTAGCGTGAGGGAGATAGAGGGCTTTATAAAGACCTTAAAAGTAACGGGCATAAAGGAAGAGCCCAAACGGGTACAAAAGGAAGAGGCGCTTTTAGTTCTCGTGGCAAGGCATTTTAACCTAAGGGTTGAGGACCTAAGAAAGGATACAAAAGAGAGAAGA
>JBKBRK010000142.1:0-620 GCA_046292245.1 Aquificaceae bacterium | reverse complement strand
ACGTTCGGCGGAAGGCTTATATCCTTGGCATATACCACTCCTTCGCCCTTTTTCTTAAGGTAAAGTACTTCTACGTCGGAGTTGTGAAGCTTAAACCTCACCCTTTTCAAATTGACTATTATCTCAAGGACGTCCTCTTGCACGCCTTCAATGGGGGAAAACTCATGGTATACTCCGTATATCTTTACTGCGGTTATGGCACTACCTTCTATGGAGGATAGGAGAGTTCTTCTTAGAGAATTACCCATGGTTATACCAAAGCCCCTTTCAAGGGGCTCCACCACAAATCTACCGTAGGTCTTCTTTCTTTCTTCCCAATATCCCTTGGAGGGAAAAAGGTGTTCTTGGAGCAGAAAAATACCTCCTGAAACCCGGGAGTAAAACTCTATTATGTACTGGAGATTTACAGGCACTTCAAGTTGAATATCCCTTGGTAGGTCTATCACTTTACCTCTGAAGTTTTCCTTATCAAGCTCAAGCCATGAGGGTATGCTTCTTGGGTCTATGTTTTCAAGGTTTTCCAGAAGTTGAGGAATATCCCTTGAAGAAGACTTTACTTCTATTATATCCCCGGCTTCAACTCTGTAAGAGGGTATATCCACCTTTTTACCGTTCACTAA
>JBKBRK010000141.1:0-657 GCA_046292245.1 Aquificaceae bacterium | reverse complement strand
CTATGAGTTGTATCTGAACGGTGTGGGATGTAAAGAGACAGAAGTTCCTCAAATTCTTTTTTCAAAGAAAGGTTGTATCTGAACGGTGTGGGATGTAAAGGTGGCTACAGACCTTGTGCTTCAGGATAGAAAGGTAGGTTGTATCTGAACGGTGTGGGATGTAAAGGAAAATTTAATCCTCTCATATACTTTTGGCTCAAACCGTTGTATCTGAACGGTGTGGGATGTAAAGGTGCAGAGTGAGGGCTTTGGATGAAAAAGAGATAAGTGTTGTATCTGAACGGTGTGGGATGTAAAAAGATGTAAAGTTTTGTCTTCTACACTTATCTTTATCATAGGAGGTAATATAGGCATGGAAACCATTTTTGACTATGCTACGGAGGAGGAGTTAAGGAAGCATTTCTTCTTTTCAAAAATCCCCTCTAAGGAGGAGTATATTCAAAAAACTACGCCCAGGAGAAGGATCTTTGACCTCTACGCATTAGGCGTTTGGAGGATGGATAAGGAGTTTGCCAAGAAGTATTTTGACATGTTGCCTGAGGATTCCATTGGGAAATACACGATCCTTTACAGAGATCGTTTTTGGGACTACGAGGAGATGAAAATGTGGGAAGAGCTTGTGGATTATTTAACCGGAGGAAAGGTACACCTTGTGGT
>JBKBRK010000140.1:0-661 GCA_046292245.1 Aquificaceae bacterium | reverse complement strand
CCCTTAAGGGAGAGAAAAGAAGACATACAGCCCCTTATAAATTCCTTTATAAGCATGGCCAACATGGACCTTGGGCTTAGTGTCTCTGGCATATCGGAAAAGGCCCTTAGGTCTGCCCTCGAGTATCCTTGGTATGGGAATGTTAGGGAACTTAAGAATGTAATATACAAGGCTGTGCTGGATACAAAGGTTGGTATAATAGAGAACCTACCGATAGAAGGGAGGAGATTCAAAGAAGCCCCCTTATCAGAAATGATCGATATGTATATATCTTCCAAGAAGGAGGAAGAGCTTGCCAATGCCCTTGAGGAGCTGGAAACTGCCTTTATAAGAAATCTTCTTGAAAAGTACGGTGGTAACAAAAGTAAGGTGGCACAGATTCTTGGCATATCTAGGAATACACTAAATGCAAGGCTAAAAGAGGTTTAGTTGGTCTGCTCAAATTTTTAGCGTGCCCTGTAAAAAATCTGAGCCTTGTAAAGGGTAGTACCTCTAAAAAATCCTTGATTCTCAAGTTCTTAAATCCTGGCATGTCTTTTGCAAGTAGATAAGGTAGAAAACCTGGGAGGTATGGCTATGAGCAACGCTACCCATAAGCAGCAGGCCTCAAGAAGGGGCTTTTTAAAGGCCCTTGCGGTTGGTGCGGCGGCCACATGTAGTG
>JBKBRK010000139.1:0-713 GCA_046292245.1 Aquificaceae bacterium | reverse complement strand
GACAACCTGCATGGTCCTTAGATCTATTTTGGTAAGCCCTGTCAAAAGGTCGGAGAGCACCGCAGTGGAAGAGGTCTCTTGGGCTATGGCAGGGTTTAAGGTTTTTGGGTCAGAGCTTAGAACAAACCTAAGCTGTCCCCCCCCTCTTCCCAACTCTACTTTAAAGTCTTGGGGCTTTAGCCTCACAAAGGATACACTTCCACCCTTTGGAGAGGAGGCAAGGTAAAAGGGCAAAAACATAAAAACACAGAAGAAGAGGGCGGATATGAGAGCCTTTATCATACTATATTATTATAAAAGGCAGGGACAGTTCAAGACAATCGATAGTTCAGGCTTCCAGCATGATTTTAAGGGATTCTACTGTTATTGAACCTTTATGTAGGCAAAACCTTCCTTGGCTTGTAGATGGCCTATTGCACCCACACCAGAGGGTACTATCTTGGTAAACTCATGAAGCTTGTTAGGGTCTAACTTAAGTCTCTGTAATGTTATGTTGCATATGTAGAATTCAACACCGTAAACAGTCAAGTCCTTTTCTAAATTGTAAAGTTCATCCAATTTTATATTAGAAGCTTCCTTTTCCCAAGGGGTACCAGATAGGTCCTTCATGAAAAACTGCACACCCGGACCGTGAGCAACCACCACGATCTTTATTTTGAAAGGGTCATTATCGTATACAGATAGATGGTTTTTTATGTTTCCAAGCATGGCTC
>JBKBRK010000138.1:301-970 GCA_046292245.1 Aquificaceae bacterium | reverse complement strand
ACATCCAAAGAGTGAGGCATACCTTGCCAATCCAGCGGTGGTTGCAGCCAGTGCCATCTTGGGTAGGATAGCCCATCCAGAGGAGGTACTTAGAAAGGAGGAGCTTGAGGAGGTTTTTGCTTGAATCGGGGCTTCACAAATTAGCATACTGGCTTAGGCTTCTCGGTATAGACGCCCTTATTTTGGAAGGTGAGGTAAACAAAAGGGAAGTTCTCAAGCACCCCGATAGGGTATTTATAACCACCTCAAGAAAGCTTGAAGAGCATCTAAGGGCATGGGGCATAGAGTATCTTGTGCTTCCTAAGGAGGACTGGAAAATACAGCTCTGTCTTCTTCTTAGATACTTTAACATAGAACCTGAGCTAAGGTTAAACCGGTGCTATTACTGTAATACTAAGCTGGTGGAGATAAGCAGGGAAGAGGTTAAGGATAAAATACCGCCTATGGTTTATATGCACGGTGAAGATTTTACCCTGTGTCCCAAGTGTGGAAAGGTCTATTGGAAAGGCTCCCATCATCCGAGGCTCAAGTGGATGTTAAAAGATGTATTGTCTTCGTGCTAAAGAGGGCTTTTACCTTTTGAAGTCCAAAAGTCTTTTGTAGTGGCAGGGCTTGCCCCTGCCCAGTTGATTCCAGTAAAAAATGGTGCTGGCTGGGAGGGTGAGATTG
>JBKBRK010000138.1:0-291 GCA_046292245.1 Aquificaceae bacterium | reverse complement strand
GAATTTTTAAAACCAGTGATTACAGATTACGAAGAATGGGAAGTAATTTTTGGAGAACCTGATAGTTTAATTTTCACATTTCCTGAAATAGACTATACAGGAGCCAAATACAAAGCAAACTTATATATAAAATGGGGTGAGAATTTCAAAACAAAAGGTGGGCAAAAACAAAAAGCAGGAATACCATTGCCTAAAATAGAATCTTTAAAAAATAGAAAATTCTGGTATAGTTTTAATCCTTCTTCAGATTTGCTTTCAAATATTTTTTGACAAAAAAGGTTTGGTGAAAGA
>JBKBRK010000137.1:0-1294 GCA_046292245.1 Aquificaceae bacterium | reverse complement strand
CCCAAGTGTGGCAGACCGGCAAGAAGGGAAAGGGATACCATGGACACCTTCTTTGACTCAAGTTGGTACTTTTTGAGGTTTTGCGATCCTAAAAACTCCCAAAAGCCCTTTGACCCAAAGCTTGTGGAGTTTTGGATGCCTGTGGACCTTTACATAGGAGGCATAGAGCACGCAGTTTTACACCTTTTATATGCACGCTTTTTCCAAAAGTTTCTTTATGACCTTGGACCTGTAAAGGACAAGGAGCCCTTCTTAAGGCTTATAACCCAAGGCATGGTTCTAAAAAGATGGGTAAGCGTAGATAAGAGCCTTCACCCCTTTACCCCCACAAGCCTTTTTATCTCTTTTTCCAAGCTACATACACCATGGGAAGGGCAGAAGATACACCTCTCTTTGGCATAGCTTTTGGCAAGTTTGACTATGTTGTGTCCTACAAGCTTGGTAAAGACTATAACCCAGTCGGCACAGATCAAGGCATCATCAATGTTTTGCTGGGTTTCTTGGTTTATGAACTTTATGTTCACGCCGTAGCGTTTAGAAAGCTCCTTTACCCTGCTCTTCATCCTGTCGTGCCCTCCAAGGACTAACAGCCTCATGGATACCTCCTTTATTGAGATTGAATATCAGTATTTTATATGTTCCTCTCTGAAGAATCTATGACTTATCTCACACTTTGTTTCTTATAGGGATACCAAGTTCCTCTGGATTTCAAAAACCTTAGGTTGCAAAGGTTTTTTAACCTTGATAGAGCCTTTGAAAGAAGCTCAGAGGGCACTGGTTAATAGGTCTTTCCTGTGTCCCTTGGTTAAAAGAAAGTTGTAAAGGAGCATCTTGGTATAGATATAATTAAAATTGCAAAGAAAGAGATGAAGCTGGTTGGTTTTTGGGAGAGCAATTCAAGACAGAACAGATTGAAAAGAGGTATAACAACGGAACACCTTTTAACAAGAAGAAGAATGGATTTATTTGAAAAGAGGAATGAGATAGCCCAAAAACTGATGGAGCTAATCTACCATGTTTATGGAGATAATAAGAACTAAAAGGAAAACCATAGCCCTACAGAACACAGAAGAGGGAAAGCTGATAGTTAGGGCTCCCCTTGATGTAGATGATAAGACAATTGAGAAGGTTGTCTTAAAGCACAAGGCTTGGATTAAAAAGAAAATAGAATACATAAAAAGAAGAGACCCAAAACTTTCAGAGAAGGAGTTTGTTAACGGTGAAGGCTTTCTCTATATTGGAAACTACTACAGGCTGGAGATAGTAGAAAACCAAAGGGCGCCTTTAAAGTTGG
>JBKBRK010000136.1:0-1379 GCA_046292245.1 Aquificaceae bacterium | reverse complement strand
AAAAACAAGCTTGTGGTTATAACAGGTCCCTCGGGCTCTGGAAAGTCTTCCCTTGCCTTTGACACCATATACGCAGAAGGTCAAAGAAGGTATGTAGAATCCCTTTCCTCTTACGCAAGGCAGTTCCTTGGGATTATGGAAAAGCCCGATGTGGATATAATTGAGGGCTTATCACCCGCCATAGCCATAGACCAAAAGACCACTTCAAAGAATCCAAGGTCCACCGTTGGTACTGTTACAGAAATATACGACTATATGCGTGTTTTGTGGGCAAACATAGGAAAGCCCCATTGTCCAGAGTGTGGAAGGTTGCTTGAGGGCTTGTCTGCCCACGAGATACTGGAAAGGGTATGGGAAAAATATAATTCAAGGCGTATAAGCGTGCTTTCTCCTTTGGTAAGGGGCAAAAAGGGAGAGTTCAGAGAGCTTTTTAAAGAGCTTGATAGGATGGGCTTTTCAAGGATAAAGGTGGATGGTGAGTATATGAGGATTCTTGAGGTACCACCTTTGGATAAGAACAAAAAGCATAATATAGACCTTGTGGTGGATAGGCTTACCCTTGAGGAGGAAGAAAGGGCAAGATTGCTCACCGCCATAGAAAAAGCTCTTGAGCTTTCCAAAGGGCTTTTGAAGATAGAAGATGTGGAAAGGCAAAAAGAAGAGATCTTTAGCGAAAGGCTAACATGCCCCGACCATGGCTTTTCTATAAGCGAGCTATCTCCAAGGCTTTTTTCCTTTAACTCTCCCTATGGAGCTTGTCCCCTTTGCAAGGGTTTGGGTGTCAAATGGGAGATAGATCCAAAGCTACTTATAGAAGAAAGGGAACCTGCAATAAATGCCTTTAAGATAACTGAGTCTGTTTATTTTGAATATCTAAAATATCCCATAGCTAACCTTTTGAGAAAGCTGGGCTATGATCCCCATACGCCCTTTGGAGACCTGCCAAGCGGTATAAGAAACTTTCTTTTGTACGGAGGTTCCATACAGGGAGGAAATTTTGAAGGTATTATAAGACACCTTGAAAAGAGGTTTTTGGAGGAAGATTCAGAAAGACTTAGAGAGGAGATAGGAGAGTTTATAAAGGAAAAACCCTGTCCCGAGTGTGGTGGTGCAAGGCTAAAAGCAGAAGCCCTTGCAGTGCTTATAGAGGAAAAAAGCATATGGGATGTGGCAAAAATGCCCATAAGGGAGGCAAAGGAGTTTTTTGATAGCCTATATCAAAGGCTTGATACAAAAAGCCTTTTGATAGCGGAAAGGCTTATAAAAGAGATATCCGACAGGCTTGGGTTTCTTTTAAATGTGGGGCTTGATTACTTAGACCTTGCCCGCAGTGCCACCACCCTTTCTGGCGGAGAGATGCAACGTATAAGACTTGCCAC
>JBKBRK010000135.1:0-1534 GCA_046292245.1 Aquificaceae bacterium | reverse complement strand
AGGGATGCCTGCGCTAACGATGAAAAGTAAGATTTCTCACTCGGCGTAATATATTAAAATATGTAGGAGTATTTCACTAAAGTGGGCTAAGCTTAGTAAAGGTATTTAGCTATCTGTTGCTTTAAGGCAGGATTTATCCCCAAATTTTTCAACCTTTGGTCGTCCGCCCTTAGGAATTCGTAAAGGTTTTCAAAGTTCCTGTATATAAGTTTTTTCTTTACCTCCCCTATGCCCTTTATTTGGTCTAATATGTCCCTTATACCCTCTTTCAACCTTAGCCTTCTGTTGTAGGTTAGTGCAAAGCGGTGCGCTTCATCCCTTATAAGCCCAAAAACCCTATAAAGTATGGGATTCTCTTTCAGGGGTATTTCCTTGCCTTCTTCGGAGATCAATATCTCTTCTTCCTTTGCAAGGGAATAGACCTTTATAGGAAGGGAAAATCTATCCCTTACCCTTATTGCCACCCTTAGCTGTCCGTAGCCACCATCTATAAGCCAAAGCTCTGGCATTTTTTCCTCTCCCTCTTTTAGCCTTTTGGCTCTTCTTGTTAGAACTTCTTCAAGGGCTTTGTAATCGTCAATGCCTTCAAAGCTTTTTATCCTGTACCTTCTGTAATCCCTTTTATTCATAATGCCCTCTTCCCATACCACACAAGAGCCCACCGTATAATCTCCATAGAAGTGAGATATATCAAAGCCCTCTATCCTTTTTGGCAAGGAGATGCCCAAAGCCCTTTCAAACTCATCTTGCAACAACTCCCCTTGAATTTGATAGCCCAAGTTTTCCTTTATTATCTCCTCTAATTCCTTATCAATATCCCTTCTGAGTTCAAAGCTTCCCCTTTCTTTTAACCACCAAAGAGTCTCCTCTGTAATATCAAAGTTTATAAAAAGATGTTTTGGCAAGGGGTTTTTGTAATAAAAACCCACCAAAAACTCTTCAAGGTCTTCCAAACTATCCAATGCTGTTATCTCCTTATCTACAAGCCTTCCAGATCTTATAAGAAAGACACCCACAAGCCTACCCATGGAGTATATAAGGTCCGCTCTTTGGTATTCAAGCCCAGAGACCCTTTGACCCTTTGAAAGGTTTTCAAGGGATTGTATCTGATCCCTTATCATGGCGCATTTTTCAAAGTTCATTTTTTGCATCTCTTCTTCTATCTTGGAATAAAGTTCCTCCAAAACATCGCTTACATCTCCCGAAAGCAGGGCAAGGGCAGATTTTACATAAAGGTCATAGGATTGTTTGTCTATATAACCACAACAAGGAGCGGAGCAAAGGCCCAGATGATAATCCATGCAAGGAGAGTTTCTTATAGGCATAGGGTCGCAGGTGCGAAGCTTAAAGATTTTGTGGAGTAATCTTTTTACCCTTTTTGCCTTTGAAGTGTTAAAGAAAGGTCCAAAAACCTGTCCCTCGTGGTGGGTCCCCCTTACCACCTTAACAGTGGGAAAGACTTCTTGGGTTATAAGCAACAAGGGATAGCCCCCGCCGTACTTATGCATTATGTTATACCTTGGCTTGTAAAGCT
>JBKBRK010000134.1:0-1657 GCA_046292245.1 Aquificaceae bacterium | reverse complement strand
CCATAGGCATAGTCCAAGATGGGGATGAGATTCTAATAGATATACCAAGCAGAAGGATTGAGTTGCTTATAGAAAAGGGGGAGTTTAAAAGAAGAATGGAGAGCTTCAAGCCTTTGCAGAAGGAGATAAATAGCTCTTGGCTTAGAAGGTATGTAAAGTTTGTGGCTTCTGCTTCCAAGGGTGCTGTATTGGAAGCTTAGGTTATAATTGAGGGCTGTCCTTCTACGGACAGCCCATGACACAATAGAAAGGAGGGGACGATGAAAAGGACAGCCGTCCTTGATATTGAAACCTTTTGCCCCAAAGAGGAGATACTTGAGATAGACCTAAGCTACTTAAAAAACAGAAGAGACTATCAGTCGGAAGAGGACTTTAGTAGAGATCTTGCTACCAATCCCTACGTGGCTTGCCTTATATCCTTTGCCTTGTTCTTTTTGGAGGAAGATAGGGCAGAGGTCTATTATCTTTCCGAAAAGAGCTTGGAAGAAGTGGGAGGCTCCGAGTATAAGGTAAAAGTCCTATACAAGTCTATATCCCTTAAAGATGGCCTTTTAGAGGCAGAGAAAAAGCTTATAGAAATCTTTTGGGGAAAGCTTGCTCAGATTGGTAAGCTAATAACCTTTCATGGAAAGGACTTTGATATAAATTTTGTGAAGATAAGAACTATGATCCATGAGTTAAAGCCTAAGAACTTCTTCCTTATGGCAAACCACATTGACCTAAAGGATGTCTTTGCTGTAGGGAGAAGGAACTACACCCTTGATTTTATAGCCAGAAGAATGGGTATACTCCTTGATAAGGGTAATATGGATGGATCCAAAGTAGACGGACTGTTTAAAAACAAAGAATACAAAAAGATAGCCGAGTATAACCTAAGGGATGTCCTGATTACGGGCATGTTGTACCAAAAAATAAAGGGCTATATAACCATCCAGGATCCGGAGGTTGCGGGTAGTCTACTAAAGGCTTTGGATGAGAATAGGCTATCTTCAAGGGAAGTTTCCGACTTGATAGATCTCCTGCTCGGGCAAGAAAATCCTCCTACTCATAAACAAAAGAAATATCTCCAAAGTCTTCTACAACAGCAATTAAGCCCACCCCTTGATGAAGAGATTACGTAAGTAAGGTAAGGCTTTGAAAACCCTAAAAGGTTAATATTTTATCGCTCTCCTTTATAAGCTCATACATGTCCTTCATCGTTGACATAGGACAAAGCTCCGAGCCCTGAGAATTGCGAATTTTAAGACATGTTCCACAGGCAAGGATCTTACCACCGCCTTTGACAAAGGATTCCATTTGCTCTGTTACCTTAAATTGCTCCGTATCGAGGGATTCACTCTCCACACCTTTTGCAAGCAAGAAAACCTTTACTTCATCACCAGCCTTTAGTGAATAATTGGCAAATCGAAAGACATTCCATACAACCTCCGGGTCGTTAGAATAGATTACAATTCCTAACTTCATTAGGAATAATTATAGCAGAGACTGGCTTTGGTGTATTGATTTATACACCAAAGGCTTGCCCAATCCTATATTTAATCTAGCAGGAGGTTTTTATGTCTTTAGAACCATTAAAGTTGAGAAACAAAGAGCTAACCATACCTATAATCCAAGGAGGTATGGGGGTTGGCATATTGGTAGATGTATGAGATGGGTT
>JBKBRK010000133.1:0-1666 GCA_046292245.1 Aquificaceae bacterium | reverse complement strand
TGGCTTTTCTGTGCCCTATGTTCCATTGCCCACCATAGAGGAAATAAAGCAAAAACTTCCCTTGAAAGGTTTTTCTTCCTTTGACCCTTTGGATTGTAAAAAAAGGTTGGAGAGCTTTCCTTTTGAAAGGTATGAGGAGTTAAGAAACTTTCCAGCCATAGATGGCTCTTCCAAGCTATCTCCTTGTATAAGGTTTGGCATACTGTCTGTAAGGGAAATCTTCAAAAGGGTAAAGGACAGAAGCGAGCAATTTATAAGGGAACTTGCATGGAGAGAGTTTTGGTACCACATAGCTTTTAACTTTCCACAGACCAAGGACCTTGAATTCCAAGAAAAGAGAAGAGGCATAGAGTGGGAAAACAGAGAAGATTACATAAGAAGCTTTTTTGAAGGTATCACGGGATATCCCATAGTGGATGCGGGCATAAGACAGCTAAAAGAGGAAAAATGGCTTCATAACAGGATGAGGATGATATTAGCAAGCTTTTTGACCAAGGTTTTGTTGGTAGATTGGAGAATAGGAGAAGCCTTTTTCAAAGAGCACCTTTTGGACTACGATGAGGTGGTCAACGTAGGAAACTGGCAATGGAGTGCTTCCGTGGGAGCAGACCCAAAACCCTTTAGGCTTTTCAACCCCATCTTGCAAGCCAAAAGGTATGACCCTGATTGTGAGTATATAAAGAGATACCTGCCGGAGATTTCCCACCTGCCCTGCTCTATGCTAACAGACCCTCTAAACCACCAACTACCCTATCACAAACCCATAGTAAATTACCACGAAAGGATATCCAAAGCCAAAGGGCTTTATATGTTTAAGTAATCCCTTAGGGCTTTTGCCCCCTCTCTGCTGGTCTTTAAGGTTTCATTTATTTCCTTGAAAATTATTACGTATTTGCTTTGCTCCACGCTCTTTAGCTCTTTTACCTTGCTTAGGTTTACCAAATATGACCTATGCACACGGAAGAAGTTGTAAGCTTTTAAATCTTCTTCTATCTCATAGAGTTTTTTGCTCAAGGGTAAAAGGCCCTCCTTTGTTCTAACGCTTACTTCTCCCATCTCTGCCTGCACGTAGTATATATCCTCTGGGCTTAGGAAAAGAACCTTGTTTCCTATCTTTGCAGGTATTATGGGACGCTCGGCTTTTATAAGATTTATTACCTGCTGGGTATTGTCTTTCCTTTCCAAAAGGCGGTCTATTGCCTTGCTTAGGTCTTCTTGTGTAAAGGGCTTTAGTAGGTAATCTACTGCAGAAACCCTAAAGGCTTCCAAAGCATATTCGCCGTAGGCGGTTGTAAATATTATGTAGGGCTTTATGCCCATGCCTATCACTTCCTTAGCAAGGTCTATACCAAAGCCATCGGGCAATCTTATATCAAGAAAAAGAACCTCAGGCTTTAGCCCTTGTATTTTTTCTATGGCTTCTTTGTAGGTGGTTGCCTCTCCTACTATCTGCAACCTACCATCTTGGCTTAACATCCTTCTTATTCTCTGTAAGGCAAGGGGTTCGTCTTCTACTATAAAGGCTCTCATGGTTAATATGATGTTTCCAAGCTTGTGCATTTCAAAGGGGATTTTTTACACTTTAAAGAGAAAAAAAGGAGGGCTCCCCACGAGGAAGAGCCTTTTGTTTTTAAAACTGGTAAGAGGCGCTCACATAAAAGCTTCT
>JBKBRK010000132.1:0-1670 GCA_046292245.1 Aquificaceae bacterium | reverse complement strand
AAATACACCCAAGAATGCCTTTCTCATCTTTACAAGACAAAACTACAAGGTAGAGAGGTGCTTATAGCTAAGCCTCAAACCTACATGAACAACTCGGGGCTTGCAGTTTTAAATTTGCTGGAGGAGTACGAAATATCACCACAAGAGATGCTGGTGGTATATGACGACCTTGACCTTCCCCTTGGAAGGCTTAGGCTTAGGGTGGAGGGCAGCAGCGGGGGACACCATGGTATAGAATCCATAATAAGGGAGATAAAAACAGATAAGTTCCCAAGGCTAAAAATTGGAATAGGAAGGCCAAGGGATAAGAATAAGGTGGTGGAGTATGTATTATCTCCCTTTAGCAAGGAGGAGGAAGAGATACTATACAGGGTTTTAAACAGGGCGGGAGAATGCCTTGTAAGGTGTTTGGAGCTTGGTGTGGAAAGCAGCATGAACTTCTGCAACCTTCAAGTCTTAGAATAAAGGAGGTACGCCATGGATATAAACAAGATCCCAGCTGGCAAAAACCCCCCAGAAGACATCTACGTGGTGGTGGAAATACCCCAAGACAGCCCCATAAAGTACGAGCTTGACAAGGAAAGCGGAGCCATCTTTGTGGATAGGTTCCTCTTTACGGCAATGCATTACCCCTTCAACTACGGCTTTGTACCTCAAACCCTTGCGGAGGACGGAGACCCGGTGGATGTGCTTGTAATATCAAGGTATCCTGTGTCGCCCGGCAGTGTTATAAGATGCAGACCCATAGGCGCCCTTCAGATGAGGGACGAAGAGGGTATAGATACGAAGCTTTTGGCAGTGCCCCACAGCAAGTTAGATTTAGCCTACGAGGGAATAAGGTCCTACGAAGACCTTCCAAAGATCCTTTTGGATAGGATAAGGCACTTCTTTGAACATTACAAGGAATTGGAGCCCGGAAAGTGGGTAAAGGTGGAGGAGTTCAAAGGCGTGGAGTTTGCCTACGAGGAGATAAGGAAGGGAATAGAAAATTATAAAAGGTAATTGAGTTATCCATTGCGCAGGCATATTTGCCTTTGATAAACTAATGAGCTCCTACGCATTAAACCATAAACCGCCCAGTTTTTTATGGAGGTGATCGGTGAGTTATCCCCACATTTGGCATAAGGGGTTTAAATAATTTAAAAATACGCGTTGGGTGAGAAATTAGGTATCATCAAACTTTTGCATGCCCACGCACACAAGTCAAAGTCCTCCAACCACTACCTTTACTTTCTGAATATATGTCATGATTGTGATGTCTGCTATTTGGACATCTGTTAGTATAGCCCTACTGCCTCTTTTTATTGATGGGCTTATCTTTGAGCTTTTTCGAATTTCTCAGCCGGCGTATATAACCATAATGGATGTTATCATGTATCTGGATGAAGACTACAAACTGGATTACTGTGTCCTAAGGCCCGGGAGATGTGAGGAATGGAATACTACACCCTGCAGTATTCATGAAAAGTGGACTGACCTAAGAAAAGCCATATTGGATTATCTTAACACCACCACTATAGCGGAGCTTGCAGAGGTAGAAGAGAAGCATAGGGCACCTATTTAATGGCGTACTCAAGCCTTTCCTTGAATTCCTCCTGCTTGCCCCTGTTCCACCTTTGAACAGGCCTGTAATATCCCACTATCCTTGAATAGGTTTCCGTTTCCTTGCC
>JBKBRK010000131.1:0-1737 GCA_046292245.1 Aquificaceae bacterium | reverse complement strand
CCCGCACTAACGGCAGCCACAAAGTCCTTTAAGGGCGTGGAAGTTAAAACTCCATCGTTGTATAACTTTATAACTGCATCCGCAAGGGCTACAAAGGCTCCCGTTATGGAGGCGGTTCTTGTGCCACCATCCGCCTGTATTACATCGCAGTCTATCCAAAATGTTCTCTCACCAACTTTTGTAAGGTCAAGGGCTGTTCTCATAGCCCTTCCTATTATCCTTTGAATCTCATGGGTCCTTCCCCCTATCCTTCCCTGCACAGATTCCCTTATGTTTCTGGTGTGGGTTGCCCTTGGTAGCATAGAGTACTCTGCGGTTATCCAGCCCTGACTTTTGCCCTTTAGAAAGGGCGGGACTCCGTCCTGCACCGATACTGTGCATATGACCTTTGTATTTCCAAATTCTACAAGGACGGAGCCTTCGGGATGTTTAAGGTAATCCCTTATTATTCTTATGGTCCTTATCTCGCCGGGCTTTCTACCGTCAGATCTCAAACCTTAGCCCCCATAGCCTTAGCTTTTTCCACAACCTCCTCTATGGTACCCACCATGTAGAAAGCCATCTCCGGCAGATGGTCATATTTTCCGGTAAGGATCTCTTTAAAGCTTCTTATGTTATCTTCAAGTCTCACATATTTACCGGGCATACCTGTAAATTGCTCTGCCACGTGGAAAGGCTGGGCAAGGAACCTTTGAATCCTTCTTGCTCTATTGACTATTGCCTTGTCCTCTTCGGAAAGTTCTTCCATACCGAGGATGGCTATGATCTCCTGAAGCTCTTTGTATCTTTGGAGTATCCTCTTTACTTCTGAAGCTACTTGATAGTGTTCCTCTCCCACAAACTCTGGAGCTAAATATTTAGAGGTAGACTCAAGTGGGTCAACGGCAGGGTATATGCCAAGCTCTGCAAGTCTTCTGGCAAGAACGGTGGTGGCATCAAGGTGGGCAAAGACAGAGTAGGGAGCTGGGTCTGTTATGTCGTCGGCGGGCACGTAAACCGCCTGTATAGAGGTCAAAGAACCTTTTTTGGTGGAGGTGATCCTCTCTTGCACTTCTCCTACGTCTGTGTTTAGAGTGGGCTGGTATCCAACGGCAGAGGGTAATCTTCCCAATAGGGTGGAAACTTCAGAACCCGCTTGAACAAACCTAAATATGTTATCTATGAAAACGAGAACGTCTTGTCCTTCCACATCTCTGAAGTATTCTGCCATGGTTATTCCCGTTTGGGCAACCCTAAAGCGCACACCGGGTGGCTCGTTCATCTGTCCATACACCATCACCGTGTAGGGGAGAACTCCAGATTCTTTCATCTCGTGCCAAAGGTCGTTTCCTTCCCTTGTCCTTTCTCCAACGCCTATGACCACAGAAAAACCTTTATGATACTTGGCTATATTGTGGATAAGCTCCTGCATAAGGACTGTTTTTCCAACTCCTGCGCCGCCAAAGAGCCCTACCTTTCCTCCTTTTACATAAGGCTCAAGTAGGTCCACAACCTTTATACCAGTTTCCAGGATCTCTACCTTTGTGGATTGCTCTTCAAGGGCTGGGGGTTCTCTAAACATGGGCCAGGACTCTTCTGCATTTACTGGACCAGCTTCATCTATGGGCTGTCCTACCACGTTAAATATCCTTCCCAAGGTAGCCCTTCCCACTGGTACCTTTATAGGACCCCCCAAATACTCCACCTCTTGACCCCTTACAAGGCCATCTGTAGAACCCATTGCCACACACCTTACCC
>JBKBRK010000130.1:0-1803 GCA_046292245.1 Aquificaceae bacterium | reverse complement strand
CCTCCAAGGTAACAGGTAAAGTACTTTCAAGCCCCTGAAAGACCATTCCCAAAGAATCACCCACCAAAATACAATCTATACCTACCTCCTGACAGAGCTTGGCAAACAGATAATCGTAGGTGGAGATCATGGTAATCTTCTTGCCCTCCCTTTTTTTCCTAAAAAGGCTTCTTATGGTAATCTTTTCCATCTTTAAGCTTCCTTGGTGGCTTCTTCGAGCTCCTTCAAAACTTCAAGCACCTTTCCTATGGTTTCCTGCATGGATTTAATATCGGATAGGTCTCTCATTTCCTTTACTAACTTCATAAGATGTTCCAAAAGATCCTCCTTGTGAGGTCCATCACCTACCCTTATCTGGTAGGCGCAGGCGGTTATAGGGTTTATAATGGAGCTAACTATCTTACGTGCTGTTAAGCGGTCTTGAACCTGCATAAGCTCTTCCAATTCTCCCTTAACTTTTTTAAGCAAATTTACTCCAATTTCAAACTCCTTTGTCATGAAAAACCTCCAAAGGTTTTGGATTTATTAATTTTATCACCTTTTCAAGTAGTCTATCAAAATCCTGCCGTGGTCAAAGCTCATGCTGTCAAGAGGAAGCTCCTCCAATTTAAAAACCCTTACCTTCTTTGCATCATCCCCCGCTTTTGGCACACCTTCCGCATCGCAAACAAAGACCACAGAAATCACATGAAAGCGAGGGTCTCTTTTGTGGTCTGAATAAACACCAAAAAGGGAACTTATCCTTGCTTCAAGGTTTGTCTCTTCCCTTATCTCTCTAAGCACGGCAGATTCTACCCTTTCACCAATCTCCACAAAGCCACCAGGCAGAGCGTACCCATAAGGTGGGTAAAGCCTTTCTATAATTACCAAACCTTTAAAATGATCTCCTTCCCAAAGCCTAAGTATGGCATCCACCGCAACATAAGGTGTTTTTATCTCTCTCACAGGAATATAATTATAAGATTATGCATCACTTAACTCCAGAGCAGATTGCGGAACTAAGGGAGGACCTTTTGAAGTTAAGGGAGGCTATACTAAGACATGCGGAAGAACAGATAAGAGATCCTTCCGATGTAGTCTTTGAAGGGGGCGATGAGATAGATAGGGCAAACATAGAAGCAGGTAGGTACCTTAACCTTCAAAGGATAAGGACAAGGGAGCTAAAGCTCTTAAGAAAGATAGACTATGCCTTTATGAAGATGGAGCAGGGTATATACGGCGTATGCGAAGGCTGTGGAGCTCTTATACCCTTTGAAAGGTTAAAGGCAAGACCTGTAGCCAATATGTGTATAAATTGCAAAGAAAAGGAAGAGGAAAGGGAAAATGAGTGAAAGTTGGATGTTTCCAAGGGTAAGCAAACTGCCTAAGTATGTCTTTGCTATGGTGAACGAATTAAAGTACAAGCTGAGGAGAGAGGGTGAGGATATAGTAGACCTCGGCATGGGAAATCCAGACATGCCACCTGCGGAGCATATAATAGAGAAGCTCTGCGAGGTAGCCAAAAGGGACAATGTACATGGCTACTCCGCCTCAAAGGGAATACCACGCCTGAGAAAAGCCATATGCGACTTTTACAAAAGGCAGTACGGAGTGGAGCTTGACCCAGAAAGAGAAGCCCTCCTTACCATAGGAGCAAAGGAAGGCTACTCTCACCTTATGCTTGCCCTCCTTGAGCCTGGAGATACGGTGCTTGTCTCCAACCCCACCTATCCCATTCACTATTATGCCCCTATTATAGCAGGTGGAGAAGCCATCTCTGTGCCAATAATAATGGAAGAAGAAAAGGACTTTGAAGAGGGCTAC
>JBKBRK010000129.1:0-1851 GCA_046292245.1 Aquificaceae bacterium | reverse complement strand
GCCACCACGAAGTAAGAGCCCGCTATAAGCCTGTTGGTTGCCCTCATTATGGCATCAATGGTAGATTGACCTGTACCGTAGCGATTGTCAAACATGTGCTTGGTGTAGGCATCATTTACCGCTATTATGGGAAATTTTAAGACTCCCTGCTGTGCCATAGCCCTGAGTCTTATAACGCCCGTGGTGGTCTCTTCCATCCCACCAAGAACCTTATCCGCCAAAGGAGGGAACTCTTTGTGAAGGGTGGATATAAGGTCTGCTCCATCATCTATCACTATGTGGGGCTCTCTTTTTATAACTTCTTTGAGGTGCATATAATAGGTTTCTGTATCTTCTCCTTTTATGGCAAAGGTTGGGATGTTAAAGTACTTTACAAGGGCGGAAGCCACATCGTCCTGCGTGGAAAGGGGGTTTGAAGCGGTGAGATATACTTCCGCACCGCCTTCCTTTAGTGTTATAAGTAAATTTGCAGTTTCTGTGGTAACGTGCAAGCATGCGGATATGCGTATGCCCTCAAAGGGCTTTTCTTTGGAAAACCTTTCCCTTATGCTTGATAGGACAGGCATATCCCTTTGAGCCCATTCTATCCTGTTTTTTCCAATCTCCGCAAGGCTTAAGTCCTTTACGTGGTATTCCATATTAACCTCCTATAGGTTCTCCTATTTTAACCAATCCTGTCTCTGTTATCTTCATGTAGTGGGTCTTTGTGTCATGTCCGCAAAGCCTACAACCATCTATGCGGAAAAACCTAACCAATTCACCAAGGGGCTTTTTGTATAGCTTTGATTGAGAAGGTGTTAGAACAATATCCTTGGAAAGTACAAAGGAGCAATCAACTATGTGGCTTATGGCGTAGCCGCCTGCAGCTTCTGCTGTCAATTCCTCATGTCCGCTTCTCTTTTGAGAGACAAAGAGAGCTGTTTGGTACCACTTTTTCATAAAGTTAAAAAGCTGTCGCACCACCACCCTTGCCTGCATTTCCCTTGCTTCGTACAGGCCCGTTACAGAGTCTATGATAGTATGCTTTACTTTGTAAGTTTTTATAACGTGGGCAAGGGTTGCAAGAAGGTCTGGGAGATTATCTCTCAGTCTTGAGTGGCTTGCTGCATCTATTAGAATTATCTTGTCTTCTATCTCTTCAAAGTTTATGCCCATAGCCTTTGCCCTTTCCCTGAGCCCTATCACTACAAAGGGAGCTGGAGATTCAACGGTTATAAAGGCTACAGCTTCCGCCCTGCTTGCCTGTTTTACCGCATACTGCTCCACCATTAAACTTTTTCCCGTGTCGGAAACGCCCGTTATATTTACCACCGCATAAGAGGGTATTCCACCAAGGCTTTTCCTTATGACCTTTCCATCCTGTATTTCGGAGGTATAAAAAAGATCATCAAGACCTTCCACGCCTGTGGGTATGCCATAAAGCTTGGGAGCCCTTTTTATAGCTTCGCCTCCTACCCATATACTTTCTTCTACAACCTCTGGTTTTCTCTCCTCCATGTGATAAATTTTATCACCATAAACCTCATAACTTTGAGATTACTCGCCACCAAAGATAAAAGGGAATTCCAACATCTTTTCCTTTAAAATTTTAACGATGGAAAGGATAAAAAAATGGGTAGAAGAAGCACTAAAAGATGGACATGACTATGAGGTCTACCTTGAAAGAAGGAAAAAGACCCTGATAGAGACCTCCGAGGAGACTCTTGAAAACCTCCTAAGGGCAGAGGATCTTGGAATCGGTATAAGGGTTTTTAAAGACAATAAAATGGGCTTTGCATACACCACGGACCTAAGGGAAGAGTCTGTAAAGGAAGCCGTTAAAGTGGCAAAGGAGATATGCTCCATAACGCC
>JBKBRK010000128.1:0-1929 GCA_046292245.1 Aquificaceae bacterium | reverse complement strand
TAAGGTACTTGCTTATCTGATCCTTTTCAAAGGCGGTTATCTTTGGATACAGAAAGAAATAAAGCCCATTGTATAGGACGCTTAATCCAAAGGCAAGATTAACACCTGCGGAGAATATGCCCACCTCTTCAAGGGAAGACACCTTTGCAAGGATAAACCTTGAAACATAGAGAATGCTACTACCTGCTATTGAAGACATGGCTACCCATTTGCTATAGGCTAGTATTTCCTTTGTATATACCAAGCTTTGAAAGGAAAGGGATATTAAGGAAGTATTTTTAAAAAGGAAGAAGAATAAAAGGGGCAATAGGGGGATTGCATAGCTTATCAAAAGCCATGCCACGGGGCTTTGGGAATATACAAAATACACAAAGAACAAAAGAAGCACCCTTAAAAGGGAGTAAATAAAAACATAAAGGGAATAGGTGGTAAACCTTTCCTTAGCTTGCAAGTATGCTTGAAGATAATTCCAAAGGATAAACAAACCACCAGAAAGAAAGCTGATTAGAAAAAGATAGAAGGCTTCTTCTGGGTTTAATCCAAGGGTTTTTAGTAAAAGGTAGGTAAGCAGGGGTGAAGTAAGGGCTATAAGGAGAAAAATTACCAATTCCCAAAGAAAGGCGGATGAGATTATAGCTCTTTGTTTTTCTTTATCTTCCTTGTATTTGTTATAAAGGCGTATCATGCTGGCGCCCACTCCAAAGTCTCCTACGACCGCTATCCATGTGATGGTGGCATAAGCCAAAGAAAAGAGCCCAAAGGTATGGACTTCAAGCTTTCTGGCGGAAAGTAAGGTAATTAAAAAGCCTACAAGACTGCTTAGGGCATGGGCTATCGTTAGTAGTATGATGGGCTTTAGGTGAAAGATGGCAGATTTGAACTCCTCTCCCAGAAGCTTTATAAGGATGTTCTCCAAAAGCCTTTTAAAGGCTTTCCCTTTTATCCCATGCTCCATTTTTCAGTATCTCCTCCAAGCCCTCCACTCTTACATCAAAGTCAAGGTAGTAAAGGTTTTGCGTGGGCTTTAGCTTTACCGCATCCTTTAGTGTGGTTATATAGAATTCCCCTTCTTTTAACTCAAAAGACCTATAAGGGTAGTGGTCTGGAAAGCTTAGCTTTTCTTTGATTTTTATACCAAGCCTTTGAAGTTTTTGAAAAAACTGCTCGTTGTCTCCAAGCCCCGCAAAGGCTATAAAGTCAATGTCTTTGAAGTCTTCAAGGCTTTTGCCATCAAGGTATCTTAACACTCTCCAGTTTTCTCTTACCATCTTTAAAGTGGGCTTTTTGGGATGTCTCCAACTTAAATCCTCAAGCTCCCCGTAGGAAAGTATTATAACATCTGCCCTTTCTATACTACTAAGGGGCTCTCTTAATCTTCCAAAGGGCAAAAGCCTCTCAGAAAGGTCTCTTTTTCTTATAAGGAGTATGTTTAGGTCTCTGTATATTCTTCTGTGCTGAAAGCCATCGTCAAGAAGGATAAGGTCTGGCTTTAGCTCTTTCAAGATAAACTTAGCTCCTCTACATCTGTCTTCATCTACCACTACACTAACCTTTGGCAAAAGCCTCGCCAACATATAGGGCTCATCTCCACAAGCTTCCCAATTTACCCTTATATCTCCCCTTTCTGATACCAAAAGGGTTCCCTTTGTTTTCCTGCGATAGCCCCTTGAAAGGATGCAAAGATGGAGTTTATCCTCAAAAAGCTTGCCTATGTACCTTACCAAAGAGCTTTTACCACTGCCGCCTACCGAAAGATTCCCTACTGATATAACCCGTATAGGAAGCTTACATACTTCCATAAAGCCCTTATCATAAAGCCAATTTCTTATCCTTACACCATAAGCATAAGGGTTTAATAGGTCAAGCATTCTTAAACCTTTTGGAGTCTTTAAAAATTAGAAAAAATAAAAGAATTCCACCTATAAGGGC
>JBKBRK010000127.1:0-1972 GCA_046292245.1 Aquificaceae bacterium | reverse complement strand
TCAAAGAAAGCGAATTTTGATGTATAATTGAAAGTCCTATGAAAGTACATATAATGGGTTCAGACCAAAGGATCGTAAGATGTGCAAGGGTATCCTTTGCCAAAGACCATGAGGTAGATAGGGAAAGGGATATAAAGCTTATAAAATATCTCCTAAGCCACAGGCATGCTTCACCTTTTGAACACGTGATAATAGCCATAGAGGCACCCAGGTCCTTTTGGCTTGAACTAATGGAAAAGGTGGATAATCCTGCGGTGCAGTTTTATTATTCAGGGGGCTATGTGTGGTTCAATTTAAGGAGTTTTATAAACGCTCAAGAGCACCTTCCCATACACGAGGAACTTAAAGCCCATCTTCCTGCCACCATAGACCTTATAATGGGAAAAGAGCCTCAAAATTATTCCACAGACCCCCATTTTCTAAAGGAAAAGATAGAAACCTCTTCAGGATGGATAGGCCTTGTGGATAAGGTGGAGTTTGGTACGGATATGGATTATTACACCTTTATAGTGGAATGTCCCCTTTTTGTAGCTCGTCAATGGCACAGGCATAGGTTTGGCTCTTATAATGAGGTTAGCAGAAGGTACGTAGATTACGAGCCAGATTTTTACATCCCCGAATATCTAAGAAAACAAGCCAAAAGCAACAAACAAGCATCCTTGGAAGAACCCATAGAAGAGCCTTGGAATTCCCTTTTCTTAAAAAAGATAAGATGGTACATTGAAGACCTTAGGCAACTCTATTCTGCTATGGTGGAACACCAAACAGCAAAAGAATTGGCAAGGGGAATACTTCCCCAGTTTATGAAGACAAGGTTTTATTGGACTGTGCCAAGAATCTCTTTGGACAACTTTATAAGCCTAAGGACCCACGAGGGAGCCCAAAAGGAGATAAGGGAATTTGCTACGATCATTAAAGACTTAGTGGGCTACAGGGGGACGGATAAAAGGCTTAAGCTGTAGGAATTACACTTACAAGCTTTTTATTTCTTCTGTTTTCAAACTTTACCACACCCTCCACAAGGGCAAAAAGGGTAAAGTCAGAACCCATGCCTACGTTTTTGCCGGGATAGACCTTTGTTCCTCTTTGTCTTACGAGGATATTTCCAGCTTTTACTATCTGTCCGTCGTACCTTTTTACCCCTAACCTTTTCGAATGACTATCCCTTCCGTTTTTAGTTGAGCCTCCGCTTGCCTTGGATGCCATAGCCTTACACCTCCTTTATATCCTTTATAAGTATCTCCGTGTAGGGCTGTTTATGCCCTTTCCACCTTTTGTAGTTTTTCTTTGCCCTAAACTTAAAAACTATAAGCTTTTTACCCTTCCCGTGGGAAAGGATTTGGGCTATTACCTTGCCCTTTTCAAGCCCTACGGAGCCATCCTCCTTTCTTAAAAGTACAGCCTTTAACTCTACCTCTTTGCCGGGTTCAAGGGGAAGCTTTTCCACTTTTATCCTTGAACCTTTTTCAACCTTAAATTGCTTTCCTCCTGTTTCTATCACCGCATACATACCATGCCACTCCTTTAAAATTCATAGGGGGCAATGCCCCCAAGCTTTTACTTCTTTTGTTCTCCTGCAGGTTGCTGCTGCTCTGCGGGTTGTTGTTGCTGTTGTTGTTCTGCGGGTTGAGCTGGCTGCTGTTGTTCTGCGGGTTGAGCAGGTTGCTGTTGTTCGGCAGGTTGAGCTGGCTGCTGTTGTTCTGCGGGTTGAGCTGGCTGTTCGGCTGGCTTTTGTTGGCAAGATACTGCCAGAAAGGCAAGGCTTGCAACTCCGAGAGCTATAAGCTTCCTCATTTCATACCTCCTTCGCAAGTAGTATAGTATTGAAATTATACCTTAAATTTTTATACTGTCAATAGTCTTCGAGGCTGTTTCAAAAATCCCAATCTAAACATGCCCCTATGCTAAAATTGTAAAGTATGGGTAAAATAACCCTGTGCGCTAAACTTATCCTACTAGCAACAAAGATTTA
>JBKBRK010000126.1:0-1994 GCA_046292245.1 Aquificaceae bacterium | reverse complement strand
ATATTCATGCCCAATCTTAGGAGGAAGCAATGAACAAAAGAGAGGTTAGAGGTATTGCCCTTGTAAATGCTTTGGTTTTTACCGCTATGATTGTTATTTTTGTCACCACCTTATACACTGTTTTTAATAGGCTATTCAAAATAACGGAGGAAGCAAGGACCTTTACATCTGTAAGAGAGGCAGCAGCATCGGGTGTAAGGTATGGAGCTTCTATGATCAACTTCTCTAACTCTTTGGGAGGAGGACCATGCGCAACATTCACCTTGGATTTTAAAATAGTTGGCAGGGAAGAGGGTGGGAAAACTGATATAACCGTATGCAAAGCTTCTTCTTTGCATATGCCAGGTCAAGAACTTAGCGGCACTTCCAGAGAACCTGTTGGTGGAGCTGGTGGAGTGTATAAGATAATTTCTATATCAAGCTTTCCAGCCAACAACCCTGTCCAGGAGGCAAGGGTGGAGGCGGTTTATGTTCATGAATGAGGAATTGTATTATAATTAATGCAATACACTGGGCGAGAAATTAAACATGCCACAGACAAGGATGCCTGTGCTATCTTTAAAAATCTGGTATGTCAGGCTTCCAGCCTGTCCAGCGTGTATAATAAATAAATAGCACTGAGATGGGTTTTATAAATAGGGTTCAAAAGGAGCTTATGTTTAGGAAAAACCTAAGCCTCTTTGAGGAAAAACTTCCCCCAGTTGCCCAAGCGGTCCAAAGGGTAAAAACACCAATAAAGATAAGGGAAAAGGAGGGAAAGCTGGACGCCCTTGTGGGGGATGTAAGCGTGTATGATGGAGATGTGTGGGCTTTGGTACAAAGGCAGTTGGAGTTTTTTGAAAAGGTACAACCAAAGCTCTTTGAAAGCGTTGGCATTGGAGAGATCCCCAAAAGGGAAGACATCATAGCCTTTAAATATGGAAACAAGCTGCTTCACCTTGTGGGAGGAGATAATACATACAAAACACCCCCTCTCAAGGAGGGGGGCTTTATCCCTCTTTTGATAGTAATAGGGGTGGGTTTTGGAATGCACATAAAGGAGTTGATGGAAAGGTACCATGTGCAAAATTTAATCCTAATAGACACTCCCCTCTATTTTCGCCTAAGCTTATATTGGCTTGATTGGGAATGGGTGTTTGACCAATTCTCCGACGGCAAAAGACAGCTTCACATAATCCTTATGGACAATAAATACTCTCAGGAACATCCAGACGAAGCCTACGAACCCATCTTAAGGGCAATACAGGGTATGAACCCAGCAAATGCTTGGTTTAGCTATTACATCCAACATTTGGCATACGACCCACCCCTAAAGCCCATAGAGTGGTTAAGGGAACACCCCATGCTTAAGCATCTGCTTTATGGTTATTTTGATGACGAGCTTTGGTCTTTGGACTGGACTATAGAAAAGGTGGCAAGGGGCATACCCCTTTACTATGGAGATAGGAAGGTGCCAAAGGACGTAGCTGCCTTTGTTTTGGGTGCAGGTCCCAGCTTGGATAAAAGCCTTGAAACTATAGAAAGGTACAAGGATAAAGCCATATTGGTATCTTGTGGTTCCACCATTACAAGCCTGCAAAAGGTGGGTATAAAGCCCCACATCCACGTGGAATTAGAAAGAACAAAATACACCTACGATGTGCTTGTGGAAGTAGATCCAAGCTTTTTAAGAGATATATTTTTGGTGACCACCAACACAGTCTGGACTCAGTGCTTTGACCTTTTTAAAGAGGGGGGCTTTGTAATAAAGTATGCAGATGCCGGAGAAAAACTGCTAAGAATACTGGGGATAAGGGCTCCAGAGCTTGCCAACATAAGCCCCACAGTAACTGCTATGGGTGTCTCCCTTTGTGCCTCCTTGGGCTTTGAAGAGGTTTATCTCTTTGGCGTAGACCTGGGCTCAAAGGAGCCCAAACGCCACCACTCAAAGCATAGCAACTACTACAATCCAAAAAGTATGCTAAACAAGGTAGAGGTCGGCTTTGATAAGGTGG
>JBKBRK010000125.1:0-2050 GCA_046292245.1 Aquificaceae bacterium | reverse complement strand
TTTCTTCCATGGCTACAAACCCCCTGTTAGTGTTTCTTGCTTGCTATTTTATCCCATAGGTAGCAACTTGGGTTAAAATATTATTATGCTTGAGTCTTTGGTACAAAAAAATGACAATAAGCTTCTTTTGATAGTACTTGACGGTATTGGTGGCCTCCCTGTCATAAATGGTAAAACGGAGCTTGAGTTGGCTAAAACTCCAAACCTTGACAGTTTGGCAAAGAACTCCGCCCTTGGGCTTCACATTCCCGTAGATTACGGCATAACACCCGGAAGCGGACCAGGACATTTGGGAATATTCGGCTATGATCCCTTAGAGTATGAGATAGGCAGGGGAATATTGGAAGCTCTCGGCTTGGGGCTTCAGGTGGAAGATACAGATATAGCCATAAGGGGAAACTATGCCACGGCAGAAAAGTCTGACGGTAAGTTGATAATAAAGGATAGAAGGGCAGGCAGAATTCCCACAGAGGAAAACAGAAGAATAACCCAAAGGCTATCGGAGGCTATAAAGGAGATAGATGGTGTAAAGGTATTTTTCTCTGCTGGCATGGAGCACAGGATAGCTTTGCTCCTGAGGTTTCCAAACCCTCTCCCAGAAGGTAGCGATAGGATAAAGGATACAGACCCTCAAAAAGAAGGATTGGAGCCTATAAGACCTGTGGGATTAACGGAAGCCTCAGAAAGGGCCGCAAAGGTAGTACAAAAACTCTTAGAAAAGGTGGAGGAAGTCCTTAGGGATGAACCAAAGGCTAACTACATACTCTTAAGGGGCTTTTCTCAAAAGCCAAGGATGGAAAGCTTTGAAAAGAGATTTGGTCTAAAGGCATGCGCCATAGCTGTCTATCCCATGTATAGGGGGCTTGCAAGCCTTGTGGGCATGGACCTTATAAACTTTGAAGGTCAAAGCATAGAAGACCAAATAAAAGCCCTGAGAGAAGTATGGCAAGAGTATGACTTTTTCTTTTTACACATAAAGAAAACCGACTCTTATGGAGAGGATGGAAATTATCAAGGAAAGGTAAAGGTCATAGAGGAGTTTGATAGATATCTCCCAAGTATATTAGAATTAAAGCCTAAGGTCCTGATGATCACGGGAGACCACTCCACTCCCTCTATTCTAAAGGGCCACTCTTGGCACCCTGTGCCAGTGCTTTTACACTCTCCTTACGTGCTTGGAGGAACATCGGAGAGATTTACAGAGAGGGAGTGTTTAAAGGGCGAGCTTGGAATATTCCCTGCAAAGAAACTGATAAACCTCATGCTTGCCCATTCCCTTAGACTTGCTAAATACGGAGCTTGACCTACTATATACCTATGGCGGTAAAGACTCACCTTTATGAGAAGATACTGGAAGGAGAAAGGATAAGCCCAGAGGAAGCTTTGAGCCTCTTTGAGGAAGACCTTCCTACCCTTGGCTACCTTGCCAACGAGGTAAGAAAAAGGTATCACAAGGATATAGCCACCTTTGTGATAGATAGAAATGTAAACTACTCCAATGTCTGCGTAGCTGGGTGTAAGTTTTGCGCCTTTCAAAGAAAGGTAGGTTCTCCTGAGGGCTATGTGCTATCAAAGGAAGAAATACTTGAGAAAGTTCAAGAGCTTGTAAATTGGGGTGGTACCACTTTACTTATGCAAGGGGGCTTAAACCCAGACCTGCCCCTTAGCTATTATGAAGACCTTTTAAGAAACATCAAAGAAAGATTTCCACAAGTTCAGATTCATTCCTTTTCCGCACCGGAGATAGTCTATTTGGCAAAGATAGAAAAGATTAGTGTAAGGGATGTTTTAAAAAGGTTAAAGTCTGCAGGGCTTGATTCTTTGCCCGGTGGTGGTGCGGAAATTCTCTCTCGGGAGGTAAGAAGCTTTCTAAGCCCCGGTAAATGCAGTGTAGAGGATTGGGAGTTGGTCCATAAAACAGCCCATGAACTTGGTATGACCTCCACAGCCACCATGATGTTTGGTCATGTGGAAAAGCCAAGGCATATAATAGAGCATCTTGAAAGAATTAGAAGTATTCAAGATAAAACAGGTGGTTTTACCGCCTTTA
>JBKBRK010000124.1:0-2096 GCA_046292245.1 Aquificaceae bacterium | reverse complement strand
TGGAACACGATGAAAGGGTGGTTGCGCTTGGGGAAGATGTGGGCTTTTATGGAGGCAACTACAGAGTTACGGAAGGATTATACGTAAAGTACGGTCCAAAAAGGGTTATAGATACGCCCATTGCAGAAAACTCCATAGTGGGTACCGCCATAGGCATGGCTATGATGGGGCTTAGGCCTGTGGCAGAGATAATGACGGTAAACTTTGCCATGCTTGCCATGGACCAGTTTGTAAATCAGATGGCAAAGCTAAGATACATGAGCGGAGGGAAGATATTCTTACCTATGGTGGTCCGTATGCCCCAAGGTGTGGCAAAACAACTAGCAGCCCAACATTCCCAAAGCCTTGAGCATATGTTTGCCAGCATACCGGGCCTTTATGTTTTATGCGCCTCCGATTCCATCAGCGCCTATTATGGACTTTTACACGCTATTAGGATGGATGATCCCGTTGTTTTCCTTGAACACACCCTTTTGTATGGTATGGATTTCCCCTTTGAACCCATGCAGAACTTTGACCCCTTTAAGGCAAGGGTGTTAAAAGAAGGCAAGGATATTACCGTAGTGTCCTACTTAAAGATGGTCCATGATGTAATAAAGGCGTGCCAATGGCTTGAGGAAAGGGAGGGTATATCCTGTGAAGTTATAGACCTTACCTCCCTAAGGCCCATAGACTTTGAAACCATATATCAATCGGTAAAGAAGACAAAGAGGCTTGCGGTAGTTTATGAAGCACCCAAAAGCCTTGGCTTGGGAGCAGAAGTTTCCGCCAGAGTTTCCGAAGAACTCTTTTATTATCTTGATGCACCGCCCCTCCGTATAGGGGGAGAAGAAGTACCAATAGCCTACAACCGAAAGTTGGAACTTATGGCAATACCCACACCCGAGAAGATATACAGCCAGATCTTAAGCTGGAGTAAAAGGCATGGATTATGAGATAGTTATGCCCCAATTTTCTGATACCATGGAAAGGGGAAAGGTAGCCAAGTGGTTAAAAAAGGAGGGAGAGTTTGTAGAAAAGGGCGATGTTATAGCACAAATAGAGGCAGAAAAAGCCCTTATGGAGCTTCAAAGCTTTAAAAGGGGGATATTGAAAAGGGTACTGGTAAAAGAGGGAGAGGAGGTAGAAGTAGGAAAGCCCATAGCCCTCTTGGAACTGGGTGAAGCTTTACCTGAGGTAAAGCCCCAAGCTCCAAAAGAGGAAAAGCCCACCCTTTTGGAAGAAAAGCCGCCAGAGGTGATAAAAGTAAAGCCCCCAGAGGAAAAAAGGATGGAATTAGCTCCGGGTTTTGCCTCCCCTTATGCAAGACTTCTTGCAAAAGAGAAGGAAATAGACCTGTATCAGCTTCAAAAGGAGGAGAAAATTCCCTCACCCGCCCATGCAAAGGACGTAGAGGCTTTTCTAAGGGAAAGACACTTTACACCAAAAGCCCTTGAACTCCTCAAAGACTATCCCATAGATATACAAGAGCTTTTGAAGGAGTTTCCCAACAAAAAGATAGACCAAGACCTACTTTTAACATACATAGAGAAGAAAAACATCCCCAGAAGGGTGCCCCTATCCTCCGTGCAGAAAAGTCTTATATCAAACCTTTCAAAGAGTTTTCCCATCCCCCATTATCATATCTATGAAGTCTTTGACTTATCTTTTATACCTTGGGATAAGGAAATTACGCTAACCCACTGGCTTATAAAGATAGTGGGAGATGCCATGCAGTTTTTTGAAAGGCTTAGGGCGATCTATAAGGAGGATCACTATCTTATATACCCCTCCTCCAACCTTGGAGTTGCCATAGCGGTTGGCGACGACCTTTATGCCCCTGTGGTTAAAGAGGTAAATAGGAAAAGCCTTGGAGAAATTGCCAAAGAAGTTAGAGAACTCAGGAAGAAGGCGGAGGAGGGAAGACTAACCCAAGAGGATCTAAGCGGTGCCACCTTTACCATATCGAACCTTGGTATGTTTGGTATAAGAGCCTTTGATGCGGTTATACCCTATGGGCAAGTGGGTATCATGGCGGTGGGTATGCAAGACCAAGAAGGAAAAGCCCACATAACCTTTACCTTTGACCACCGAATAGTGAATGGCTTCCATTCTGC
>JBKBRK010000123.1:0-2099 GCA_046292245.1 Aquificaceae bacterium | reverse complement strand
CAAATCGTCTATTGGGTTACGCAAATATGTGAAAAAGCACATGATTGTAAAGAATACGCTATAGACACCTTTCCAATCCCAGTATGTGAGAACATAAGAGCCCAAAGGAGCAAGATAGCTAAAGGAAAGGAATTTAGAGGATACATTCCTTCAAAGAAGGCATATTTTCACGGGATAAAGCTTCATGTAGTGGTGAGGTTAGATGGCTTTGTGGTGGAGTTTGACGTCACTTATGGTAGTATGAATGATGTGAAGGGGCTTTATATTCTTCCTTTGCAGGAGGAAGGGGTTGTTTATGCAGATAGGGCATACAATGACTACTTTGCCGAAGACATGTTGGCAGAGGAAGGAATTAGGCTTTTACCTGTGAGGAAAGAGAATTCAGGGAGGTATAATGGTTGTTTGCAGTATTTATCAATAGTTAAGAGGAGGGTAGTAGAAACGGTGGGCTCTGTGATAAATTCACTATTTCCAAAAAGGATACATGCTGTGACTTTGGAGGGTTTTATAAGTAAAGTCTATCTGTTTGTTTTAGCTTACAATATAGACAGGCTCCTAAAGGTGGCAACTTGAGTTAAAATAACATGCTTACCATAGCCATAGGCTCCGACCACGCAGGATATCCATTAAAGGAAAAGATAAAGGAGTTTCTCCTTTCAAAGGGCTATAAGGTGCTGGATTTTGGCACTGAATCTACAGGGTCTACCGACTATCCCCTCTTTGCAAGGGATGTATGCCTTGTTGTACAAAGGGGCGAAGCCCAAAGGGGCATACTTGTATGCGGAACAGGTATAGGCATGTCCATAACTGCCAACAAGTTTAGGGGCATAAGGGCAGCCCTTTGCCTGAACGAATACATGGCACGCATGAGCAGAAAACATAACGATGCCAATGTGCTATGCCTTGGAGATAGGATAATAGGCGATGACCTTGCCCTTGCCATAGTGGAAGTATGGCTCCTTACGGACTTTGAGGGTGGAAGGCACGAAAGGAGGGTAAGGCTTATAAAGGAAGTAGAAGATATGCTATAATACTAAGAGGAGGTTAATATGGATATTCAACAAGCTTTGTATCCCAATATAACCCTTATAATCCAAGCTATTCTTTTCTTAATTTTTGTAGCCCTTGTGAAGATCCTACTTATAAAGCCTTACTCCCAAGTTATAGAGAATAGGGAAGCTATAACCCAGAGAAATATGGAAGAAGCTATTAAACTAAGGGAAGAAGCCCAGAAGTACTTTCAGGAAGCTCATGCCTTATTGGAAAAGGGAAGGGCCGAGTCCAACCAGATATTGGAAACCGCAAGAAGAAATGCGGAAAGGCTAAAGGCCGAGATAATAGCAAAGGTTGAGGTCCAAACGCAAGAGGAGATATCAAAGGCGGTGGAAGAAATAAGAAAGAGCTTGGAGGAGGAAAAGAAGAAGCTGGAAGAGAGGATAAAAGAAGTGGCGGAGCTCATATCCAACAAGCTACTGGAGGAGGCAGCATGAGCGAAGGAAACCACACCCTTGAGCTTATATGGAAAGGTCTAAACATACTGGCCTTTTTGGGTATAGTCTACTACTTCGGCAGAAGGCCAATTCAGGAAGCCTTTAGAAGGTACTTTATAGGCCTAACGGAAAGGCTACTTAGCTCTGAGGAGGAGCTTAAATCTGCAAAAGAAGAGGTTCAAAAGGCAAAGGAAAGCTTACAAGACACCCAAAGGAGATACCAAGAACAGCTAAAGCTTGCCCAACAAACTGCAAACACCATAAGGGAAGAAGAAGAGAAGAAGGTCCAAGAGGTGGCAAACAGAATAAGGGAAAAGACAAAAGAGGTGATAGATATAGAGCTAAAGAAGGCAAAGGAGGATCTCTATCACTACGGTGCCGAGAGGGCCCATGCCCTTGCAGTGGAGATGCTAAGGGAAAGGTTTAAAGATGAGAAGATCCAAAAGGCTTACATAGAAAAGGCCCTTGGAAGGTTGGAGGTTAAGGAATGAGTGCCGAGTTGGTTAGGAAGATTGCCAAGGTGCTTTTGGAAAAGTCCAGTAAGGAAAGGGAAGAGCTTTTAAAAGTCTCTCAAATGCTTGAACTTCTACATAGGCTTTACAGGGGAGA
>JBKBRK010000122.1:0-2201 GCA_046292245.1 Aquificaceae bacterium | reverse complement strand
TATCTTTGCGAACCTTTTCCATAGTTTTCTTTTGATTAATAGTACGTCCAATATTTTCTCTCTCTTCATTATCAAAGAATTCGCTTGGCTTCAGTAATTTGAGGTGATGATATCTGTAGAAATTAAAAACAGGTATAACATTAATCCTTTCAATCTCGTTAATATTTAAAAGAAATCCTTCTCCACCTGATTTAAGCAACGGGTAAGGATCGCTGTTTAGTACTACCAACTGTACCTTGCAGAAATAAGCAACTATTTGCAAAATATCCTTTACCGCTCTATAGGTCATCATAGTCATATAATTCAAGCCATGAGTTATATCCAAGTAAAACTCTATACAGGGCTTGTTTTCTTCCTTTGAATTTCCAAATATCAGCTTGTGGTCATTCATAATTTTTAAAATACTTTTGCCAAGCTTATAATAAACCAAAGCATAAAAGTTATTGGGATCGCCTATAAACTTTAACTTTGAAAAAGTGCCCACACCCGGCAAAACCAAAATATCTAAATTTTTTTCCTCCAAATCATTGGTATATTCCCCCATCTTTTCTTCTATGTAGATTTTCGTTTTCTCTCTGACCTTTTCTATACCCTGCTGGTAATTACTATTAACCTCATCCATATATTCATCCATCAAAGTGTCTGCAACGATTACATAAGTATAATCTGGCTCTATTGCTTTGAATAATAGAGGTAAGGTAGTGCTTGAAGTAAATTCTTCTCCCCTATACTTATAGGTAGCAGTCCTCCAGTTCTTATAATTGCCCCAAATTGCCAAGAGGATCCTTATAGGTCTACCCTCCATTCTCATATCATTCAAATAGACCATAGCCAAGTCTTGTCTTCGAACCAACCCCATAAAGATTTAAGGCTTCTTTTATAATATCTTCAATCTCTTTATTGCCTATTTCCAAGTTAATCTCCTTGTACTTTTCCTTTATCCTTTCCCATCTGTATTGGTCAAAAAGAACCACAAACCTAAAGGGCACTCCCTCTTTCACTGTAAGGAAAAACACAGGAATAGGATTTTCCCAATCCCCGGCTTCCTTTGTTTCTCCTCTGTAATAGGAACTATAATGTGGGTTCATAATTTCAAGCCTAAGCAATTTTTCTCCTTCAGTTGGATAGGCATCCAAGAAGAGTAAAAGCCCTTTAAAGTCTTGTGCACCAAATAAAAGCTGATATTTTAGGATCTCTTTATCATCCTTTTGAAGTTTTTCATCGAACTTTTTTTGAAAATCTTGAGCTTCTCCTTCCGACATTCCTCTTTTCTCAACAAACCTCCAAAAGACCACTTGCCTACACACACCTTTTAGACTACTGCCAGGAATATAGGGAACTCCCCAAATGTGATGCAAAGTTATGGAAGTTTCCAAAACATGAAGCGCCCCAAGCCCGCAGACAAGGGGAGAGATAGTTTTTAGCCTTCCGTCATATACTCTTTTATAAGCCAAAGAGTTTGCTATATAATCCACACGCTCTCCTAAAGCTTCAAAAATATCGGTTGGATAAGAATGGGATCCAACTTTTTCCTTCCATAAACTTTTAATATCGAGGTGATCGCGAATATAATCAAATATCTTTCTGCCTAAAATTAGGGCTAAGTTTTCTTTCATTCTTCGTCCTCTATTTCAATCTCCACGATCCTTTTTAACCAGCTGGCAAAAGCCATAACCTCCAAGATTGCCAAACGAAGCTTGTGATGATCCTCCTTTAACAGCCTTTCCAGTGCATCTTCCTTCTCCCCTACGTATCCACGATTTTTTAGCCATCTATCCACAGACTCATAGACTGGCTTAGTTTCATCCTTTGACTTCAGAAAGGCAAGAGTAGCCAAAAGCCCATTGGTGGTTATCAAAGCCGGAAGCCTTCTGGCATTACGCTTATACTTTTTTGAATCCCCCTTACCATTCTTTACTTTTTCAACCTCTTTTAAAGCAAAGTCCCCTCTCTCTTGATTCAAGTTCCTCACCTTTTATAAACCTCCCTTTAATATTATAAAACTTTTACCAAAAAACTTTAAAATGCTCTTTACATCCCACACCGTTCAGATACAACTTATCCATGCTCTTGAGAGAGCATATCCGGTACAAACTCTTTACATCCCACACCGTTCAGATACAACTTTTCCCATCCTTTCCTATTTTTTCTTCTTTTTTCCTTCTTTACATCCCACACCGTTCAGATACAACCAGGAGTTC
>JBKBRK010000121.1:0-2211 GCA_046292245.1 Aquificaceae bacterium | reverse complement strand
CCTTTTGAAAATTTATGCACCAAAGCCTGTCTATCTACAAGCAAATACTCCAAGACCTTGAAAATGCCCTGCCCTTCTTGAAGATACAGGTTGAGACTTGTAATATTGATGAAGCTATTACTTGGTAAGAAGATAGAACTTGTGATAGACGGGACGATAGTGGATTAGATATTAAAAAGGCCATACACTCCGTTTTATCAATGACCTTACTTCGTTGGGGACTCTTATTTCTCCGCGCTTGCCTGTAACTATCTATTACAGCGATAAGATAGCCAATATGGCACTAAATGGTATCAACCCTGGGAAATCTGAAAGAAATATTCCTTTCTGGCTGTAGGCTTAAAATATAAATCTATGGACAAGGTTAGAAACTTTTCCATCATAGCCCACGTGGACCACGGCAAATCCACCTTGGCAGATAGACTTTTGGAATTTACAGGAGCAGTATCCAAAAGGGAGATGAAGGAACAGATATTAGACACCCTTGATATAGAAAGGGAAAGAGGTATAACCATAAAGCTGCAAGCCGTTAGGATGTTTTACAAGGGTTATACATTGCACCTTATAGATACACCGGGACATGTGGATTTTTCCTATGAGGTTTCAAGGGCTTTGGCGGCTTGTGAAGGGGCATTGCTTTTGGTGGATGCCACCCAAGGCATAGAAGCCCAAACGGTTGCCAATTTTTGGAAGGCTGTGGAACAGGACCTTGTCATAATACCTGTAATTAACAAAATAGACCTGCCCGCCGCAGACCCAGAAAGAGTTAAAAAGCAGATAGAAGATATCCTTGGAATTCCCTCTAATGAAGTTATCCTTGCCTCCGCAAAGGAAGGTATTGGCATAGAGGAAATACTACAAGCAATAATAGAAAGAATTCCACCACCAAAGGGAGATCCCAACAAACCCCTAAAGGCTCTCATCTTTGACTCTTATTACGACCCCTATAGGGGTGCAGTAGCCTTCGTAAGGATAATAGATGGTGAAGTAAAGGCGGGCACACGTATAAGGCTTTTTTCCACAGGGAAAGAGTTTGAAGTCACAGAAGTTGGGGCTCAAACACCCAGGCTAACCAAGTTTGAAAAGCTTTCTGCGGGAGATGTGGGCTACATTGCAGCTTCCATAAAGGATGTAAGGGATATAAGAGTAGGTGATACCATAACCGACGCCAAAAACCCAACTTTGGAGCCAGTACCCGGCTTTAGGCCTGCCAAGCCCATGGTCTATGCAGGTATGTATCCCTCGGAAGGATACACCTACGAAGAACTAAGGGAAGCTCTTGAGAAGTACGCCATAAACGATGCAGCTATACAGTTTGAACCGGAAACATCCCCCGCCTTAGGCTTGGGCTTTAGGGTGGGCTTTTTGGGACTTCTCCACATGGAAATAGTCCAAGAAAGGCTTGAAAGAGAATATGGTGTTAGCATAATAACCACCGCCCCAAGCGTGGTCTATAGAGTAAGGCTAAAAAATGGTCAGGTGAAAGAAATAAGAAATCCCTCCGAGCTTCCGGAAAGCTATGGAGCTATAGAAGAGCCCTTTGTACTTTTGACTATCATAACTCCAAAGGACTATGTGGGAAACATAATGGGCTTGTGCCAAGAGAAAAGGGGTATTCAAAAGAGGTTCCTTTACCTTGACCCCAACACGGTAATGCTGGAGTATGAAATGCCTCTAAGTGAGGTTATCATGGATTTCCACGACAAGGTAAAGGGGCTATCAAAGGGCTATGCTTCTTATGACTATGAATTCATAGGCTTTAGAGAGGAAGATCTTGTAAAGCTAAACGTTTTTATAAACAACGAGCCTGTGGATGCTCTATCCTTTATAGTGCACTCAGACAAGGCATACAGAAGGGCAAGGCAATTGGTGGAAAAATTAAAGGATGTGATACCAAGACAGCTCTTTGAGGTAAAGGTGCAAGCGGGTATAGGCAGTAAAATAATAGCCTCCGAGAGGATACCACCCCTAAGGGCTAACGTGACCGCCAAGTGTTATGGTGGAGACATAACAAGGAAGAAAAAGCTTTTGGAAAAACAAAAGGAAGGTAAAAAGAGGTTAAAGCAATTTGGAAGGGTGGAACTGCCGCAAGAAGCCTTTTTAACAGTGCTTAAGTTGTGAGATAGATTAAAACTATTTTAACTCAAGTTGCCACCTTTAGGAGCCTGTCTATATTGTAAGCTAAAACAAACAGATAGACTTTACTTATAA
>JBKBRK010000120.1:0-2297 GCA_046292245.1 Aquificaceae bacterium | reverse complement strand
CAAGGCAAAAACCATAGCAAACTTTTTCGGTAAGGTGGTAAGGAGAAGGGTAGGAGACCACGAGCTTATGGAAACTTCCGCAGGAGACAGGTATATTATGATAACCGCAAGCCTTGGGCATGTGTTGGATCTTAACAAAGAAGAGGGTTTCCATGGTGTTTATGTAAATGGTAAGCCTGTGCCCCTATATGAGGTAATAGAAGGAAAGGAAAGGATAATAGAGGGACTAAGGCGTATGGCCTTGGAAGCCCAAGAGATATTAATAGCCACAGACCCAGACACAGAGGGTGAAAAGATAGGGTGGGACTTGGCGGAGCTTATAAAACCTTACAATCCCAATATAAAAAGGATGGAATTCCACGAAGTTACCAGAAAGGCAATACTGAGAGCTTTGAGTGAAAACAGAGACATAGACATAAACTTGGTAAAAGCCCAGATAGTAAGGAGGGTGGCTGACAGATGGGTAGGCTTTGAGTTTTCAAAGGCTTTGCAAAATACTTTTGGCAAAAGCTGGCTGTCTGCAGGTAGAGTTCAAACGCCTGTTTTGGGTTGGATAATAGAAAGGGAAAGGGAATACCGAAAAAAGGTTTACAAGGTGCTTTTTCCCATAGACCAACAGGAAAGGCTAAGGGTGGAAAAGCTTTTTGAAGAACAAGATTTAGCAAAGGGCTTTTACGAAAGATTAAAAGAGGTCCATGTGGAGCTTGTGAAAGAAAAGGAAGAAACAAGATTACCGCCGCCGCCCTTTAGCACCGATACCATGCTTAAGGCTGCAAGCGACCTATATAGATGGTCTTTGCCAAAGACTATGGCTATTGCCCAAACTCTTTTTGAGCTTGGTTACATAACCTATCACCGCACAGACTCTATAAGGGTTTCCGATTATGGGATAGGCATAGCCCAAGAGTATATAAAGGAGGAGTTGGGTCCAGACCTTTTCCGTCCAAGAAGGTGGGGAGAGGGGGGTGCCCATGAAGGAATAAGACCTACAAAGCCCATAGACCCAGAGGAGTTAAGAAGCTTGGTATATGGCGGACAAGCGGAGGGTTTATCAAAAGAACACCTTATGCTTTATGAATTGATCTTTAAAGGTTTCATGGCAAGCCAAACTAAGGAAATAAGATTAAAAATCCTAAGGTTAAGGGTGAAAGCCCTTGAGGAAGCTCTTGAGTTGGAAGTGCCTACGGAGATTCTCCAAGAAGGATGGAATAAGTTCTTGCCTGTGGAGCTCTACAAGCCTATATTGGGAACCTTGGAAGTGCTTGAAAGAAAAAGGTTTCTTTCTCAGCCGAAAGCTTACCTATATACTCATGGGGAGTTGGTTCAAGAGATGAAAAAAAGAGGCATAGGAAGACCTTCTACTTACGCTACCATAATAGAAAAGCTTATGGAGAGGGGCTATGTGATAGAAAACAAAGGCTTTCTTATTCCCACAAAGCTTGGTAAAGAGGTTTACAACTACCTACAAAGCAAGGAGCTTATACGTCGGTTTCTTGAAGAGGAATTTACCAGAAGGTTGGAAGAGCTCATGGATAGGGTAGAGTTGGGGGAAGAAAATTATGAAGATATACTTATGAGGCTATATAGGAGTATAATAGAAGTGGAAAAAGGCTTGGAGGTGGTGTGATGGTATTCCATCCCCTATTTTCTTATCCTGCGGTGCTGGTAGCTTTGCTTGTCTTTGTTTTGTATGCCCTTGGTGTGCTAAAGCTTAGGGGCTTGATAAAGCCCACCTTGTATCTTAACTTGGTGTTGATAGGCTTATTGGTGCTTTCTGTTATCTTTGGCTTTGGCGTGTCCAAGGTTCCTCTTGTGCAATCAAAGGCACCCTTTATATGGGCTTTTCCCCATAAATGGAATGGCTTGTTCCTGCTTCTTTTATCTTTGGTGAATTTTCTGGTGTTTTGGTTCAAAGGCGATAGTTTAGGTAAAAAGGTTATAGTCTTGCCAGCTTTGGGGATTTTATTAACCCTTTTCCAACTTTTCACCGGTTGGATGCTAAGATTGGTCTTTTTTGCATAGGTGATGGTGAAATTTCTGGTGGCTTTGCGTGTAAAAACAATATTTCAATGCCCTATTAAAGAGATACAATTGGGCGATCTGTGTTTTAACCTGTTTAAGCGTATGCTGTACGCCCTCAGTTAGTGTATTGACTATTACCAATTAAAGGGTATATTTATAGTAAGCTGTTGGGAAGATGTTGGAAAAAACAGAAGAGAAGTTAGACCTTGGTAGTTTTGATGAAAGGTTTTATGCTATAGTTGGCAGGGGTGACGAAAACCTAAAGTACTTCTCGC
>JBKBRK010000119.1:0-2313 GCA_046292245.1 Aquificaceae bacterium | reverse complement strand
GAGAGGAAGTTATGTATGAGTTTGATGGCTTCCCAGCCATAGTATTCCAGCACGAGATAGACCATTTGCAAGGTATAACCTTTATAGATAGGGTGAACGGCTTGAAGAAAAGGCTTGCCCTTGACAAGTATCAAAAACTTCTAAAGCAAGGGTGAAGGTAGAACTTTTAAACTTTTATCCTTTTGAGGTATCCACAAAAAAGCCAAGGATCCTTGCCTATGCAGATGTAAAACTTTTTGAAAAGATAATCATAAGGGGAATTAGGTTGTATGAAGCAAAAAATGGAGGGCTTTTTATAGTAATGCCAGAGTTTAACCAAGAAACAAAAAGGGCAATAGTTGAGATAGAGGATAAGCAGCTTTTGGAAAGTATAAGAAGGGTTATAGTGGATTATTACAAGGAAAACATTAAATCTTTGGGATAAATATATAAGCATGAGCTTATATAATTCGGGCTTATAATCGCAAAAGAAGTTTTTATTGAAGGAATATATGCCACTTTTTATAATTCTCCGTATAAAAAGTAAAGGAGGAAAAAATGAAAGCTAAGGGTGTTTTTCTTGCTTTGTCGGTTTTAAGCTTTGCCTTTGCGGAAGAAGACCCCGTGGAACATGTCAAAAAACAAAGGCAGATGCTAAGAGAGACCTTTGGATTGCTTGTTGAGCAGTACATTGAAGAAGGAAAGGAACTTTTTAAAAAGTACGGCCTTGACAAGTGCGATTTTGGGGCAGGTCCTGGCGTGGTAAAGGGTGTTGCTGCAAAAATGCCAAGATATTTCCCGGATGTTGATAGGGTTATGGGAGTTGAAAGCCGTGTTTACTACTGTATAGCTAAAAATACTGGTAAAACATACCAGCAGGTTGCAGAAGAAATGACAAAAAACTGGGTGGGTCCTGGCTCTAAGCCACCCTCGGATATGGATAAGATATCCTTTTACATAGTTTCCGAATCAAGGGGCATGAAAATTGACCCGCCCATAAACCATCCAAAGGAGAAGGAAGCTCTTAAGGTGGCAGAAGTAGTTTTCTACAAAAGATGGGGGGCTTTGGATTTTTCCTGTGCTGTGTGCCATGCGGGAGATGGTAAAAGAATAAGACTTCAGCAAACTTCAAACTATAGGGACCCCTATCCCAAGGCTAAACAGCAAGACTTTAATATCTACCCAATTTTTAGGGCGGCAAGCGAAGCTACCCAATATGCTCAGCACCGCTGGGCAGATTGCTTTTGGCAGATGCGTTTGCCTACTTTGATACCCGGGTCGCCCTTATCTGATGCCCTTACCCTATACGTGATGAACAAGATAAGGGGCAAAACCATAGAAGGTCCAAACGTAGCAAGATAAAGGAGGTGTTGAAATGAAAAAGGCTTTGTTTACTATAGCTTGTTTTGTCCTTTTGGTACCCATGGAAACAAAAGCGCAAAAGGCAAAGAAAGAAGAGCCAAAAGAGGACCTTGACCTAGTGGTGGAAAAGTACATAAGAGAGTCCTTTGCTTCTGTGCCGGGCTATCCGGGGGTGAATTTGGGCTTAGGGCAAGACTATTCTCAAGCTATGTGTAGTAAATACAGGGATGAGCTGCCATCGAAGGTTTTTGAAAAGGTAAGAGAGATTGAAAAGGCAACAATCAAGTACCCCTCCTACTTCAACGGTGATTGGAATGTGATAATGGAAAAGGGAGACTGGAAAAGGGCGGCAGCCCTTGCCAAGTCAGGAAGAGGTTTTAGGGCTGGTAAGTTAGTGATAGACCCAGCGGATATAAGGGCTTTTGGGAATTGTCAAGCTTGTCATATGCTTGAAAAGACAGAAGTAGTGGGAGGTAACTTTGGTCCTCCATTGACCCATTATGGTAAATTGCGTGGGACAAGTCCCGAGGTAATAAAATACACCTACGAGAAGATATACAACGCATGGGCTTCTGTGCCATGTTCAAGCATGCCAAGGTTTGGATATCACGGACTTTTGAGCCCAGAACAAATAGCAGACTTCGTCCATTACCTACTTTCACCAGACTCTCCAATAAATAAATAACCATTCCGGGGCGCACCCCCCGCGCTCCTTTTTTTACTTTCTGAAAATTCTAAGTTTCTAGGCGTTTGTTTTATCTGATGCATTTTTATGGTATAAAATTTAGCATGGTAGCCCTAAGAGTATATGTAAGCGGTGTAGTGCAGGGTGTGGGCTTTAGGGCTTTTACAAAAAGGGTGGCGGATAGTTATGGGCTTTCTGGTTGGGTAAGGAATTTGTCCAACGGTAGGGTTGAAATTTTTGTGCAAGGAGATGAAGAAGTTATATGGGCTTTTTTAAAGGAAGTTTTT
>JBKBRK010000118.1:0-2353 GCA_046292245.1 Aquificaceae bacterium | reverse complement strand
CATTGCCACACACCTTACCCTGCTCTCCCCTATGTGTTGGGCTACTTCAAGGAAAAGATCCTCTTCCGCCCAATTTCCTCTATCGTCTATGAACTTACGCCTTGTTTTCAAACCATACCTAACCGGTGGCAAATTCTTCTCTCCAAACTCTACGTCAATGACCGCACCTATAACCTGCACTATTTTTCCCTTCATGGTTTCCTCCTTTTATTTCATTGCTTCAACTGCGTTGACTATATCTATAAGCTCAGATGTAATGGACTCTTGCCTTGCCTTGTTAAAGATAAGAGTCCAGCTCTTTATAAGTTCGTCTGCATTCCTTGTGGCGTTATCCATGGCTACCATACGGGCAAAATGCTCTGCCGCATTAGACTCTAACATCGCCCTGTAAAGCTGGTAGTTTAAATAAAGGTCAATGAGTTTATTCACGAACAACTCTCTATCCACTTCAAACTCATAAACTCCGTAATCTCCTTCTTCTTTTAACCTTTCAAAGGGTAAAAAGTTTCTAAGAACTGGCTTATAGTTTACCCTTGTGACCATTTCGTTGTTTAAAAGGTATACAGCATCCGTTTGCCTTTCTGCGTACCTTTCTCTAAGGATCTGTCCCGTTTCCTTTACCACTTCAAAGTTTATCTCCTTTCTAAAAACTTCATCGTAGGCTTTTAAAACGGGATAACTTCTTCTGCCAAAGTATTGAGCGCCCTTTCTACCGATCAATATTAGATTTACCTTTATGCCCTTTTCTTGTTTTTCCGAGATTAGTTCCTCTGCCTTTTTTATAAGGTTTGAGTTAAAGGCACCCGCCAAGCCTCTGTCTGCGGTTATAAGTACAAGGTCGCAAGCTTTCTCTTCCCTTACTTCAAAAAAGGGGGGGCTTTGGGGATTTATGTGAGATGCCAAGCTTTTTAGCATTTCGTATAGCCTATCTGAGTAGGGTCTTGAAGCATAAATCATCTCTTGGGCACGTCTTAGCTTGGCTGCGGATACTACCTTCATAGCGTTGGTTATCCTACGGGTGTTTTTGATACCCTGTATCTTCCTTCTTATATCCCTTGGTGAAAGCTTTGGCATGGGAATATTATAGCATATTCATCACATGAAGCATGTCCTTATCCCCTCTACCGGAAAGGTTAAAAATAACTATGCCATCCCTTCCCAATTCTTTGGCGACCTCTATAACCTTTAAAACAGCATGGGCAGGTTCAAGGGCCGGTATTATACCTTCAAGCCTTGAGAGAAGTTTAAAGCCCTCAAGGGCTTCTTCGTTGGTTGCATATATGTACTTAGCTCTCCCGCTTTCAAAAAGATAGGCGTGCTCCGGTCCCACTCCTGGATAATCCAAACCTGCGGATATGGAATGAGTGGGCAAAATTTGCCCTTCTTCATCCTGTAGAAAATAGGATTTCATGCCATGAAGCACACCGGGAGATCCACCCTCTATAGAGCTTGCATGCTTTCCCGTTTGTATGCCAAGACCACCTGCCTCCACACCTATTAGCTTCACCTCTGAATGTTCTATAAAAGGATAGAAAATTCCCATTGCATTGGATCCGCCTCCTACGCAAGCCACTACTGCATCGGGCAATCTTTCCTCAAGTTGTAAAATTTGATCCTTTGCCTCTTCTCCTATAACCTTCTGAAAATCCCTAACTATCATAGGGAAAGGATGGGGTCCTACCACAGAGCCTATTATGTAATGAGTGTTTTCTACATTTGTAACCCAATCCCTTAAAGCCTCATTTATGGCATCCTTTAGGGTCCTTGATCCACTCCTCACAACGCTAACTATTGCACCAAGAAGTTCCATCCTAAAGACATTAAGCTTTTGCCTTTCTGCATCCTCTTCTCCCATATACACCACACACTCAAGGCCAAAGAGAGCACAGGCAGTTGCCGTTGCAACGCCATGTTGACCTGCTCCCGTTTCCGCTATTATCCTTCTTTTACCTATCCTTTTAGCAAGCAAAGCCTGCCCTAAGGTATTGTTTATCTTGTGGGCTCCTGTATGTAAAAGGTCTTCTCTCTTTATGTATATCTTGGCTCCGCCCACATACTCTGTTAGGTTTTTTGCAAAGTAAAGGGGCGTAGGCCTGCCCGCAAAATCTCTAAGGTAAGCCTTTAGCTCATCCCAAAAGCTTGGATCTTCCTTTACCCTTTCGTATGCCCTCTCTAATTCCTCAAGGGCATACATAAGAGTTTCTGGCACAAACTTTCCACCAAAACTTCCGAAATAGCCTTTTTCGTCTGGATAGGCATATGTTTTAAGCATCTTTTATCTCCTTTCTTAGGTTTCCTTTAATAGCCTCTTTATAAGTATAAGGACATTGGTGAATAAATCCGTTAAAGGAAC
>JBKBRK010000117.1:0-2530 GCA_046292245.1 Aquificaceae bacterium | reverse complement strand
TTTAGTTGTTTTTTCATGTAGGCTATGTTATCGTATGTCCAATCGGCGGGATGTACTCCGTGTTTTATGGCTGCGTTTTCTGCGGGCAAGCCAAAGGCATCCCATCCCATGGGATGTAGCACCGAATAGCCTCTAAACCTTAAAAAGCGTGCCGTGGCATCCCCTATGGTGTAGTTCCTAACATGTCCCATATGAATACGCCCCGAGGGATAGGGAAACATCTCAAGCACATACACCTTTTTACCCTCTTCCTTTGAGGAAAACAGGCATTCCTCTTCCCAAAGCCTTTGCCACTTGGATTCTATTTCCTGTGGTCTGTACTCCATGGAGTTTTATTATAACTATCAAACCACGCCGACTGAAAAATTCCCTGTCATCCTCAGTTTTTTGTATATTGTTTTTGGGCGTACTCAATACGTCCCTATTTCTGCTGGGAATATAACCCGTGGTGCTCATTAGCGTGCGCCAGAAATCATAGCAAAATGCAGTAGATTCCTTACCCAGCCTTTTCCTTTGTTATAATTAAAGTTTATGGAAGAGAAGGAAACCTTAGAAAAATCCTCAGAGGATAGAGTAAAGGAGCTTGAGGAAAAGCTTTCAAAGCTTGAAAACACCGCACGCCTTGTAAATCAAAGGTATATGGACCTTCAAAGGGAGATGGAGTATTTAAAAGAAAGATACAGAAGAGACCTTGAAGAGATGAAAAAGTACGGCTATGAAAAGTTTGCCCTTGACCTTCTTGAGGTGGTGGACAACTTTGAAAGGGCTTTCCAATACGAGGGCACGGATTTAGAAGGCTTTAAAAAAGGCTTTGAACTTATATACAAGGAACTTATTAAAATCCTTGAAAAGTACGGAATAAAGGAAATAGAGCTTTTGGAAAAGGAGTTTGACCCCTATTTGGCAGAGGCTGTGGATAAAGAGTACAGCCAAGATTATCCGCCCAACACCATCATAAAGGTAGAAAGAAAGGGCTATACCTTGCACGAAAGGGTACTAAGGCCTGCAAAGGTCATAGTTTCCTACTATGAAGAGGAGATAACTTAGTGGAAATAAAATACAAGGATTTTCATAGAAGGCTGATGCCTTTTAAAGAAGAAAGCTTGGAGGACCTACTACAAGAACAGGTTAATCAGTGGATAAAACTCAATAGGCCCAAAATAATAAACATAGAAACCCTTTGGGAAAGAAGCTCACACACAACGGTAGGAGTAAGGATATGGTACATACAGGAATGAAGCGCAGAGCTTGTATATTTATTGACGGAGCAAACTTTTACTTTATACAGAAAAACATACTCCAGCAAAGGATAGACCTTATAAAACTTGTAAATTACTTTAGAGTAGAGTTTGACATATACAATACCTTTTTCTACCTTGCTTACCGAGAGGGGGACGAAAAGCAAGAGGATTTTATAAAGTTTTTGGCTTTTAGCGGAATCACCGTTATCAAAAAGCCCATAAAACAGCTAAAGGATGGTAGTTATAAGGGAGACCTTGATGTTTATATAGCCATAGATGCCTTGCTTACAAAGGATAACTACCATACAGCCATACTCTGTACGGGAGATGGAGACTTTGAAAGGTTGGTGTGGGTCCTAAGACAATTTGGCAAAGAGATCATATGCCTTTCTACAAAAGAGGCCACTGCGGTGGAGCTTGTAAATGTCTGCGACAGGTATGTAGATTTAAGAGATCTTTTACCCCTTATAAGGCTTGAGGAAAGGGAATGAGGTTCCTTATAGTGGGTGTGGGTGCCCTTGGAAGTGCCTATCTTTCTTTCCTAACAAAAGCTGGTTATGAAGCGGTAGGGCTTGTTAAAAGGGGCAGAGCCCTTGACTTTATAAGGGTTGAGGGCATATGGGGAAGCTTTCAGCAAAGGGTAAAAACGGTGGATTCTTTGGACTCTTTGGATGCAAAACCAGACCTTATAATCCTTACTGTAAAAGCCTACGACACAGAGAGGGCTTTGGAGGATATAAAGGAGCTAAAGGATAAAGCCCTTTTAATGGTTGCCCAAAATGGCTATGGAAATTATGAAAAGGCTGTAAGGTACTTTGGAGAGGGTAGGGTTATCCTCTCTCGGGTTATCTTTGGTGCAAAGCTTTTGGATTGGGGACATATAAAAATAACCGTGTGTGGCGATGATGTGGTTTTGGGAGATCCTTCGGGAAAAATGGAGGAGGATTTTTTAAAGGATCTTGCTAAAAGCTTTTCCAAGGCGTGTATACCTACAAGGTACGAAAGGGACGTTTATAAATACCTTTGGGATAAGATACTCTATAACTGCGCCCTTAATCCCCTTGGAGCCCTTTTTGAAAAAACCTATGGAGAACTGGCTAACAACCCTTACACAAAACAGATAATGGACTCTATAATAGAGGAGGCCTTTGATGTTATAAGGGCAAACCAGATACCCATCTTTTGGAAAGATGCAGAAGAATACAAAAGGCACTTTTATGAAAATCTAATACCGCCAACGGCCCAGCATTATCCTTCCATGCTGGAGGATATAAAAAAGGGAAAAACGG
>JBKBRK010000116.1:0-2597 GCA_046292245.1 Aquificaceae bacterium | reverse complement strand
GATTGGTGTGAGTATGTGTTAAAATTGTAAAACCAATGGACAAGGAGATCTCCGAGCTTATTGAAGTAGGCAGAAGCCTACACGCAAGGGGATGGCTACCTGCAAGTGGTGGAAACCTTTCCGCTCAGCTGGAGGAAAACCTCATACTCATAACCGCCTCTGGAAGCCACAAGGGGCATCTTACAAGGGAGGATTTTGTTTTAGTAGACCTTAAAGGAAACCTTGTGAAAGGTTCAAAAAAGCCCTCTGCGGAAACCCTTTTACACCTTTTGGTCTACAGGCTTTTTCCAGAGGTTAGGTCGGTTTTACATGTTCATTCCCTGTCTTCTACCCTTATATCAAGGCTTTCCGAAGAAGATATAGAGCTAAAGGGCTACGAACTTTTAAAAGCCTTTGAAGGCATAAATACCCACCAGACAACCCTCCGTGTTCCTGTTTTTGAAAACTCTCAAGATATGCAAAATTTATCAAAGGAGATAGAAGAAAGGCTAAAAAAAGAAAAGGTTCATGGCTTTCTCCTCAGGTCCCATGGCCTATACACGTGGGGAAACAGTATAAGAGAAGCCTATATAAGGTTGGAAGCCTTTGAGTTTCTCTTTGAATGTGAGCTAAGGCTGAAAAATGGGTATAGAGGATAAAGAAAGGTGGGAGGAAAGATACAGAAGAGGGTGGAGGTCAGGCTTACACAAAACACTTCTTGATTTTTATTCATTGGCACAGGTAGGTAGAGCCTTAGAGCTTGCCTGCGGCACTGGTGAAAATGCCCTTTTCTTGGCCGGTAAAGGCTTTTTGGTGGATGCCATAGATATTTCCTGCAATGCTATAAAGATAGCAAAAGAAGAGGCAAAAAGGAGAGGTTTGGAGGTAAATTTCATCTGTGCAGATTTGGAAAATTACAAACTTCCCGAAGATACCTACGACCTTGTAATAAACTTTTATTACCTAAACAGAGACCTTTGCCCCCAGATAGTAAAAGCCCTCAAGGTAGGGGGCATACTTATCTTTGAAACTTATAACCATAGGCATACCACCCTAAGACCAGACTTTAATCCCAACTACCTTTTAAAGGAAGGAGAGCTTTTGGATTTGTTTAAAGACCTTGAGATTATACATTATAGGGAAGAGTTTAACCTTTCCACCTTGATCGCCAAGCGTAAAGTATAATCATATTTCAGTGAAGGTCCTTTTTCTAACAGAAGGCTCCTCTCAGGTGGGCTTTGGGCATGCTACACGATGTCTTTCCCTTTACCAAGCGGTGGAGCTTTTGGGTGGAAGTTCCCTTTTTATAGTAAAGGGTGATAAGAGCGTAGAAAATGTTGTGAAGGGAACAAAGTACCAGATCTTTGACTGGATATCTGGATGGAAAGGCACAAAAGAGCTTTTGAAGGGCTTTGACCTTGTAGTGTTAGATTCCTACTTGGCGGATAGGGAGATCTACGAAGATATATCTCGCCTTATAAGGACTAAGCTTTATATAGACGATTATCTAAGGCTTGAATATCCCGCCGGAATCTTACTAAACGGAAACATATACGCAAAGGAGCTTCCCTATCCCAAAAAACAAGGACTTATATATCTCCTTGGGCTTGAATATCTTCCCCTTAGAAGGGCTTTTTGGAATGTAAAACCAAAATACTACAGAAAAAATCTAAAAAAAGTCCTTATCACCTTTGGCGGAGATGACTTAAGAAACATGACACCAAAGGTTATAAAAGCCTTGCAAGAGGTGTATCCCTCTTTGGAGCTTTTGGTGGTTGTGGGCGGGGGCTTTAAGGGGGTTGAAGAAATAGAAAGGCTAAAAAATTCTAATCTTAGGCTCTTCTACAAGGTGGATGGGGAAGGTATGAAAAGCCTTATGTTGGATGCAGATATAGCCATAAGCGCAGGCGGTCAAACCACCTACGAGCTGGTAAGGGTTGGCGTGCCCTCTATACTTGTTTGTGTAGCAGAGAATCAATTGCTTAACTGCTTATCCTTTGAAAAAAAAGGTCTTGCCCTTTATGCAGGATGGTGGCAGGATGATAAACTCCTTGAGAAAATAATCCATTATGTGGAACTTCTAAGGGATAAAGAAACAAGGGAAAGGATAGGAAAACTAAGCAGAAAAACCCTTGACGGAAAGGGCGCCCTCAGGGTCGTTGAGTTTTTAAAGAAAAATACCTCTCCTCAGTGATCCCCATAACTATAACGTCCTTCCATAGGCCATCCTTAAAAACAAACTCCTTTAGTCTCCCCTCTTCTAAAAAGCCCATATTTTTATAAAAACTTTTAGCCCTTTCATTATCCTCTATTACTTCCAACTTTAATGTGTGAAGTCCTATCATCTCAAAGGCTAAGTTTAAAATAGTCTTTTCCAAGATTATACCAGCACCGAGTATTTTATTTTCTGGGTTTGAATAGACCCCCCAATAGGCGTTACGATTTTTGAAATCTACCCTTATTAAGGATATAACCCCTATAGGGACATCCCCTTTATAGGCAAGGTAGTAAAAATTTTTGTTATCCCTTTTGAGATTTTCTATAAACCTTGTATGCTCTTCTTGGCTTATCTCATGGTCGGAAAACATCCACTTTCTAACCTCTGGATGGTTTCTCCA
>JBKBRK010000115.1:0-2614 GCA_046292245.1 Aquificaceae bacterium | reverse complement strand
GATGAGGCTTCTGCCATAGCTATTAGTTCTGGCTATGTTTATGTGGCTGGTTGGACAAACTCTACCAATTTCCCAAACACATCTGGCGGGGCTCAGTCAAGTATTAATGGTAGTTATGATGCCTTTGTGGCAAAACTCACAGGAAACTTGACAAACATTACTCAAGCCACTTACCTTGGTGGAAATCAGACGGATGAGGCTTCTGCCATAGCTATTGATAGTTCTGGCAATGTCTATGTGGCTGGTTGGACAGAATCTACCAATTTCCCAAACACATCTAACGGGACTCAGTCAAGTAATAATGGTAGTGTTGATGCCTTTGTGGCAAAGTTCACAGGAGATTTGAGAGGTGGAGGTGGTAGCGGTGGCGGTGGTGGCGGTAATGGCGGCTCTGGCGGTGGTGGCGATGGAGGTGGGTCTACTCCTCCTACCGACACTGCAACTGCTAATACACCCGGAGGTCAAGTACAAGTGGGCATAACAGGCGCTACCTTTACTCAAACTCCTCAGCCTGTCAATATACCAACTCCTCCCGCTGGATATACAGCTCCCTATGGTGGCATACAATTCACAGCTCAGCTACCTCAGGCGGGTGGTGTTATAACCATAACTGTGACTATTCAGGGAACAATACCACAAGGCGCAAAGCTTTACAAGCTTATAAATAACAATTACATAGAAGTGCCCGGTGTAGTCTTTTCTGGCAACACTGTAACCTTCCAAGTGCAGGATGGAAGTCAGCTTGACGCCGATGGGCAGGCAAATGGCGCTGTAACAGATCCCTTTGTCATAGCAGTGCCTACATCTACGGGCGGTGGCGGTGACACAGGCGCTGGTGCTGGTGGTAGTGGTGCAGGTACCACATCTGGCGGTGGCGGTGGTTGCTCCATGTCTTTTGGCGCAAGCCCTATAAATGCTCTCCTTTACCTACTGTTGCCTCTCCTTGTAGCCTTTAGAAGGTTTGCAAGGAAATAACCCCTTGCCCCCGCCCGGGGGCTTTTTATTACCTTATAAAGATCCCACCCCTTACAAACTCCAATATCCTTTCCTTTATACCTTTGGCATCTATGCCTACCAACTCCCTAAGAAGGTTTTGATTTCCGTGTTCTATGAATCTGTCTGGTATGCCAAGGTTTAAAACCTTTTTGGTATAGCCACCTTGGGCAAGCCACTCAAGCACTCCAGAGCCAAAGCCACCCATTATTGTATTGTCCTCAACGGTGATAAAAAGCTCATACCTTTGGGCAAGGTCTTTTAACAACCCCTCATCCATGGGCTTTATGAACCTTGCATTTACAAGGGCAAAATCTAAGCCTTCCTTTGAAAGCTCCTCGGTAGCTTTGAGAGCTTGATAAACTGTGTAGCCCACCGCCAGTATAACGCCATCCTTTCCTTCCTTTAAAAGCTCCCAGCTTCCCACCTTCAAAAGCCCAAAGCCCTCTGTGGGCACGCCATAGGCGGGTCCCCTCGGGTACCTTATGGCAAAGGGTCCCTCGTAATTCAAAGCTGTGTAAAGTAAATCCCTTAACTCTTGCTCATCCTTTGGAGCGCTAAGGACCATATTGGGTATGCACCTAAGGTAAGAAAGGTCAAAAACTCCATGGTGAGTGGGACCATCATCACCTACAAGACCACCCCTATCTATGGCGAAAACTACGGGAATATTTTGTAAAGCTATATCGTGTATAACTTGGTCGTATGCCCTTTGCAAAAAGGTGGAATAATAACAGGCAATAGGCTTTAGACCTCCCAAGGCAAGGGCCCCTGCAAAGGTGCAAGCGTGCTGCTCTGCAATGCCTACGTCAAAAAACCTTTCGGGAAACCTTTGGCTAAATTCCACAAGGCCAGAGCCCTCCTTCATGGCGGGAGTTATAACCACTATGCTTGGGTCCTTCTCTGCCAGTTCCACTACGGCCTTTCCAAAGATAGAAGTCCAAGTGGGTGGAGAGGGCTTTTTTACAAACTCTCCCGATTCTCTTTTATAAGGTGCCACTCCGTGCCATGTGGTAGGATCTTCCTCTGCGGGCTTGTAGCCTTTGCCCTTTTTGGTGTATACATGCAAAAGTACGGGACCCTTTATATGCTTTATGTTTTCCAGAGTTTTTTCTAAGGCAGGCAGGTCGTGCCCATCCACGGGGCCTATGTAGTTAAAGCCAAGCTCTTCAAAGATAACACCGGGGGAAATTAGGCCCTTTAAGAATTCTTCCGTTAGCTTCATAACCCTAAGCGCCGGGCTTCCAAGATGTTCAAGGAGATTTTTAACCTTTTGCCTTGTTTCTTGAACAAAGTGCCCACTAAGTATTTTGCTAAGGTAGGTGGATATGGCACCCACGTTGGGAGATATAGACATTTCATTGTCGTTAAGGATCACTATAAACCTATCGGGCCTTAAATGTCCTGCATTGTTTAGGGCTTCAAAGGCCATGCCTGCGGTCATGGCACCATCACCTATAACTGCCACCACATATCTTTCCTTGTCCCCCAAAAGGTCAAAGGCTTTTCTAAAGCCCAGGGCTGCAGATATGGAAGTGGAGCTATGCCCAGCACCAAAGGCGTCAAAGGGACTTTCTTCCCTTTTCAAAAAGCCCGATATACCACCAAACTGTCTAAGGGT
>JBKBRK010000114.1:0-2637 GCA_046292245.1 Aquificaceae bacterium | reverse complement strand
TAAGGTAAAGGGAGAGGTAAAGCTTGCGGTAGATGTATTCTTAAAGGATAAAAAGCTTTATACCATACCCCTTGATAACTTGGAGGGCAAAATAGAGGAGTTGGTGCTTAGCTTACTCAGAGATCAGGTTTAATATATAATCTATGAAGCTTCTTTCTCCCGCAAAGATAAACCTTGGGCTTTGGCTTTTGGGTAAAAGGCAAGATGGATACCACGAACTATTTACCATATACCAAGCCATAGACCTCTTTGACGAAATTTTCATAGAGGAGGGAGCTTTGTATGTAGAAACAAGCTCGGGGATTCCCATGGAGGAAAACCTCGTCTATAGGGCTATAAAACTTATGGAGGAAAGGCTTGGCAAAGAGATAAACTTCCGCATATACATACAGAAAAACATTCCCGAGGGCGCAGGATTGGGGGGCGGCTCCTCCAACGTGGCAAGGGTTATGATAGCTATAAAGGAACTTTTGGGTATGCCCTTCGAAGAGAAAGATTTAAAAGAGATGGCAAGCCTTGTATCCTCCGATGCTCCCTTTTTCTTTCTTGGAGGCTCTGCCATAGGAAGGGGTAGGGGAGATATCTTAGAGAAAATAGAACTACCAAAGGGAGTTTTTACACTCATATACCCTGGGGTCAAAGTTTCCACACGGTACGTTTATAGTAGGGTAAAGGAAGAGCTATTGACAGAAACCCCACCAAGTGATAAAATAATAGATTGCATAAAGGCTGGAGACTTTAGCCCCTTGGAGAACAAGCTTGGTGAGTTGGCTGGAGAGCTTTACCCAGAGGTAGGTGAAGTTCTAAGGTTTTTGAGGAGTTTGGGGCTAAAGGCTTTGGTAAGCGGAAGCGGCTCCAGTGTGTTTTATATAGGTGAGCCCCTTCCAGAGGTTGAGCTGGCTTGCAAAGCCAAAGGCTGGAGGCTTTACAGAGTGGAAAGTTATGGGGTGTAGCTCAACTGGCAGAGCACCGGACTTTGGATCCGGGGGCTCCTGGTTCGAATCCAGGCACCCCAGCTTTCCCTTTAAAAGGAGTGTAAAATGTATGGCTCTATAAAACTTCTTACGGGTACAAGCAATCCAAAGCTGGCGCAGGAGGTATCCGAGTATGTTGGTATACCCCTCTCCGATGCCATAGTGGGTAGGTTTAGCGATGGAGAGGTAAGGGTTAAGATAAACGAGTCTATGAGGGGTGAAGATGTCTTTGTTATCCAGTCTTTAAGCCATCCTGTAAACGACAGTATAATGGAACTTTTGCTTATGCTTGATGCCCTAAAAAGGGCTTCGGCAGGTAGGATCACTGCAGTAATTCCCTACTACGCTTACGCAAGGCAGGACAGAAAAGACAAACCAAGGGTTCCCATAAGCGCCAGGCTTTTGGCAGACCTTATAACGGTGGCTGGAGCCCAAAGGGTCATCATAGTGGACCTTCATTCCCCTCAGATACAGGGCTTTTTCAACATACCTGTGGATAACCTTTATGCCCTTAACGTTTTGTATGATTATGTGAAGGAAAGGGTAGACCAAAACACTGTGGTGGTTTCTCCCGACGCCGGCGGTGTGGAAAGGGCAAGGATATTGGCAAACAAGCTAAGCTGTGGCATAGCCATAATATACAAAAGAAGGCCAGAGCCTAACGTGGCGGAGGTGCTTGACCTAATAGGAGACGTGAAGGATAAAACTGCCATCATAGTGGATGATATCATAGACACCGCTGGTACCGTGGTTGCTGCAACCCACATGCTTCTTTCAAAGGGAGCAAAAAGGGTAATGGTTTGCACCACCCATGGGATATTCTCCGGTCCTGCCATAGACCGCCTTAGAGAAGCTCCCATTGAGAAGGTTATAACCACCAACACCTTACCCATGGAAAACCGCACCTTTGAAAAGTTAAGGGTTGTATCCATAGCCCCCTTAATAGCTGAGGCTATAAAAAGAGCCCATGAGGGTGAGTCTATAAGTTCCTTGTTTATATAAAGGAGGTAGAGATGAAAAAAGTTCAAGTTAAGCTAATACCAAGGAGCCTTGGAAGAAAGAGCGAGATAAAAAGGCTTAGAAGAGAGGGCTACATACCAGTGGAGATATACGGCAAGGGCGTGGAAAACCTTCATGCCCTTATGAGCCTCAAAGATCTTTTCTCTTTCCCTCAGGGAGAAACCTTCCTTATAGAGGCGCAGATAGAGGGAGAGAAAAGGCTATGCCTTTTGAAAGAGGTGCAAGTAGGTTGGCTTGGAGACAATCCTATCCATATAGACCTTCAGGATATAACCTACACCAAAGAGCTTGAGATGGAGGTACCTATTGAGTTTGTGGGTACTCCGGTAGGCGTTGGGCTTGGCGGTACCTTTGAACCTTTGATGCACAGCTTTACCATAAAGGCAAAGGTGGATAGGCTACCCGAGAAGATAGTGGTGGATGTGAGCAGCCTTGGGCTTGGTGATGCTTTGCACGTGAGGGATATAGTACCACCAGAAGGTTGCATAATAATGGATTCACCCGAAGAAACGGTGGCGGTGGTCCTCGAGCCCGAGTCCGAAGGAGAAACGCCCTCTGAATGATAAGGCTTCTGGTAGGCTTGGGTAATCCCGGCAAAAGGTACGAAAAAAGCCGCCACAACGTGGGCTTTATGGCAGTAGAT
>JBKBRK010000113.1:0-2652 GCA_046292245.1 Aquificaceae bacterium | reverse complement strand
AATATAGCTTCCGACGGCACAAACTCCATCGTAAAGAGGGCACCCTCTTGCACCGTTCCAGTGATTTGGTCAATCCTTATTCTTGTCCTAATTTCCACAGCATAGTTTACAAAGTCTGCAAAAACATTGTCCGAAACTATTGCCAACCTTTCAGGCAAAGTACTCACCATGCTTATTTTTGGTAAATACTTGCCCATAAAATCGGCTATAGCCTTTGCCTCTTTACTCTCTTCGCTATCAAAGACAAACTCCTCAAGTCCAATGTGTTTTTCATCTATCTTCAAAGATGAATTTTCACATAACAAAGCTTTGTTATCCTCAACTTTTGGTATTTCCCATTCAACTTTTTGAGATAGACTTTCCAGTTCCTCTTTAAACCTCCTTAGTACTAGGGGACAAGTAATCCAAGTAAAGGTGCTCCTTAGACTACGCACAGGATACAGGAGAATTTTTGCATCGGTAAGGGCAATTTTGGAAGCTCCTTCGTGTGCCTCTTCATAGCCAAATATATCATTCACTGTTTTTTCTTCCCACCGCCTTTCCGCAAGGTTTCTAAAAACTCCCTTTATTCCACTGCCAGCCATAATGGGAAAGGAAGTATGCCTTTCTCTTTGAATGGGCAAGTCAATGTAATACACACTGCTTCCCGTACCCATATGCAAAGGGGTCAAAGTATAGTAGGTTAAAAGAGCACACTTTTCATACATGACTCATCACCTCCCTTTTTTAACTAAAACAAGGTTTGAACCAATAAAATCGTTGGATCGCTTATAGAAATCTATAGGAATGGATAGGTTATTATCAGACCTTATAGAAAAGACACTCCCGGGTTTTATAGCACGCACAAACCTATTTTTGTATCTTCTTGACCTAATGGACAAAAGAGTGTAGCCAGAAATACAAGCATACTCTAAATTTTCAAAAAACTCAAAGATTGAATTGCCATCACCCAAAACTCCTGGCGTTAAGAAAAGAATTTTAAAAATTTCCCCTTCGTCATCAGATTTAAAATCCTTAAACAAGTCTTTAAAATTATGCTCTCTTACTTCGTATACAGCAGTCCTTGTTTCCCCACCAATCTTTAGTACATTGGGAAATTTTTTAAAAACATTTTCGTAGTTTTGTTCTTTGAACTCAACCCAGAAAACAAAGCTAAAGCCTTCTTTGAGCCTTACAAACCTTACCTTATAAAGCCCATCCTCTTCTTTCACAGTGCCCTTTTTGTCATCCATACTTATTGAAACTCTATCCTCTATATCAAAAACTTCCCCTTCTGTTAGTAATTCAGATTTTTCTATTGGGCTTTCTTCATACCAACTTTTAAGCCCATCGAGGCTTATAAAACCCCTAAAGGGTTCATACTCCTCTTGGCTTTCTGGTTTTATCCAAGGTATGCCTTTAAGATTGCCCTCAAAGTTCGTGTTTTCTATTTTGATAAGCTTGGACCCCTCAGTTGCTTTGTAGACTTTTATCCTATCTCCTGTCTTTTCTTTGGCTATATCACAAGGCGCAGGGAAGTAATATTTATTATCCTTTTTCAAAAAGGGACCATAGACAGCCTTATAGACATCTTCGTTGGTATTCATTTGTTTGTATATCTTTGAAAAGATTGCACTGGCAAAGGAATTGGGAAAGGGTGGGAATATACTTTCTCCCATACCTCCCAAGTTAAAGGGCTTACCATCTCCAAAAAACACCACATCAAAGGGTTTTATGGTGAACTCCCACATCAGATAAGCCTCCTAATAATCCCTTTTTCCCTTAAACTACCAAGGTATTCCTCAATAACAGAATAATCAGGCTTTTGTAATTTTACTTCTTCCAGTTTCAAATAAACATCATCCGGTAAAAATTTACCCCTTATAAAAATAATTAAGCCCTCTAAATTTACTCCACTTTTGACCACCTTGAAAATCAATGGCGATGCCCTACGGAGTTTTTTCCCATTTTTCATAGGAAATACTATCCCACTATTTCTTATGGATGAAAAATAAAAGTTCAAAGGCAATCCAAATATAGACCTTTTTATTAAAGGTCTTTTGAATTTTGATCTTTGAACTTTGATCTTTTTGATATTGCCCTTGTAATATACTTTTAGCAACATTATAATCTGGTGTTAAATAGCTTCTGAAAGCCATTAAAGTAAATCCCATAAGATTAAGTAAATTAGACCAGCCATAAGGTGATCTTGATCTTGGCGTGGTATAATCACTTGCCAAGTATTTGCCGCTACGATCCTTTTGAACTTCCTCTACCCAACTTTGAACTGTTTTGTCATCCTTTCTGTCAAATATGTATATTTCTATTTCTTTGGTTTTAGAGAATAGCTCTCTTATCTTTTCGTAGTTGCCTTTTAGCCAGGACTCCGTATCACCTTCAGGAACAAAAGAGATAAAATTGTTAAAATTACCAGAAATTTTCTTCATAACAATGGAACCAAATCCTCGTCTTGCTCTACTTCCAAAATTTCCTAAATAAAAAGCACACCAAAGGGCTCCAAAAAACCTTTTTATCTCTTCTTCCTTTAAAAAAGGTGAAAAAAGAAGCTTTAAATCAAAGCTATAGCCTACATCTAAATATTGCCTTCTTGGTTTATTTTGATTTTTATTAAAACGCTGATCCAAGGAAAAGCCAATATAGTTAAGACCTGTT
>JBKBRK010000112.1:0-2836 GCA_046292245.1 Aquificaceae bacterium | reverse complement strand
ATTTCTTCCATGGCTACAAACCCCCTGTTAGTGTTTCTTGCTTGCTATTTTATCCCATAGGTAGCAACTTGGGTTATTTTAAAGTATAGGCTGGGTAAAAAATTAAAATATAGCTACCCCAACAAGGACGGTAGGGAGAAGAAGATAACCGACGGGAAGGTTTATGATAACAAGGTGGTTAAGAACTTGTGATATGGTAAAATCTTTTAGGTGGAAAGTTATTTAGTAACAGGATGTGCTGGCTTTATAGGCTGGAAGTTATCCCAAAAGCTTCTCCAGAAGGGCTATAAGGTAGTAGGGATAGATAACTTAAACGATTACTATTCTGTGGAAGTAAAGGAGTACCGCCTAAGGGATTTGCTCATATATCCCAACTTTAAATTTTACAAGGGGGACATAGAAGACCTAAACACTCTAAAAGAGATTTTTAAAGAAAACACCTTTGACTGTGTGATAAACGAGGCGGCAAGGGCGGGCGTTAGGTATTCTATGGAAAATCCTTATGTTTACTTCACCACCAACCTTTTGGGAACCCTTAACCTTTTGGAGCTTTGCAAAGAATACGGAGTGAAAAAGTTTGTGCTTGCCTCCACCTCTTCTTTATATGCAGGTCAAAAGATGCCCTTTAGGGAGGATTTGCCCGTCAATACACCAATATCTCCTTATGCAAGCTCTAAAAAATCCGCAGAGGTACTCTGTTATACTTACCACTACCTGTATGGTATAGACATCTCTGTGGTCCGGTACTTTACCGTTTATGGTCCTGCAGGAAGGCCAGATATGAGCGTTTTTAGGTTTATCAAATGGATCTTAGAAGACAAGCCCTTGGAAGTCTTTGGAGATGGCTCCCAAAGTAGGGATTTTACCTACATAGAGGACATAGCAGAAGGTACCATATTGGCAACCAAGCCTTTGGGCTATGAAATAATAAACCTTGGCAACAACAAACCCCACAGCCTTTTGGAGATGATAAGCCTTATAGAGAAATACACTGGAAAGAAGGCAAGGCTTGACCTAAAAGAGTTTCACAAAGCGGATATGAAGGCAACCTGGGCGGATATATCAAAGGCTAAAAGCCTTTTGGACTGGGAGCCAAAGGTATGCCTTGAAGAGGGTATAAAGAGGACGGTGGATTGGTTTTTTGAAAACTGGGAGTGGGTTAGGAAAGTAAAGATATAACAAGCTTTATCTTACAAAGCACTCATTAACATACTCCTTTAACTCTTCTGCAAGGCCTCTAAGCTCCTCTAAGCGCTGAAGGTATGCCTCTTTGCACCTTTTATAAGAAGTCCTATGCGCAAATTCATAATCCAAGCTTGAATTCTTTATTATCTCTATACTTTCCCTTAGCATATCCACATCAAGTAGGGTGGGCTTGCATCCTGTTATCACAACAGCTTAAAGCTTATTCTTTCTTTTTCCAAAAAGGATAGGATCTCCTTTTGAGATATGGTAGGACAAAAACACTCGGGCAGTTTTATTAAAATATTTCACACACTATGGAAAGCATAGAACAGCTGAAGATTCATTATAACTGGACAGAGGAGGATGAGAAAAATCTACAGTCTATTTCTTGGCTTGCGGAAAAGTATAAAGAGGATTTTATAGATGGGTTTTATAGATATTTGGAGAATTTTGAAGATACAAGCAAGTATATTCCCGACGAAGACATCCGTTTAAGACATAAGGAGAAGGTGAAAGGTTGGTTCGTATCCCTTTTTACCTCTAAATATGACAGTCAATATTTAAAAGGGCTCTACAGGATAGGAGAAACACACGTAAGAGTAGGTCTACCACCCCATTACGTACAAGCATTTATGAACTTTGTAAGGGAGTATATTATAGATAAGGTGTTAAAGGAGCTTGGCTATTCAGAAGAAACCAGAAAAGTCTTGAACTCCATAAACAAAGCATTGGACATGAACTTGGACGTTATGGTAAACTCCTTTAGGGAAAAAGAGTTAAGGCTTTATCTCGCTTCAGGTAGACATCAAAGGTTTTTAATAGAAAATATCAGAAGGATCTCTTGGTCTTTTGATGCCTTTATTGTACTTACTTTGGCGCTTGTGGGGGTATTCCTCATAATATGGATCTCCTATGAGTTTTGGCTTGTTATCAGTGGTGTTCTTCCCTTGGAAAAGGGAGGGCTTAGTATTTTGGGGTCTGTTTTAGTGCTCTATGCCATATCAGAGCTTTTGTCGGAGGAAATAAAGCATTTAAGGGGTGGCCCTTTGAGCTTAAAGGTTTTTGTAGGCGTAGCCTTGGTAGCTATTATAAGAAAGATCCTTGTAATCTCCCTGTCACCCGAGAAGTTTCAAGAACTTTTGATCCTCTCTTTGGTAACCATATCTTTGGGCATTGTTTTCTGGCTTATATACCGTGTTGAAGCAAAAAAGTAGAAACCATCTTAGAAGCGAGTTCTTTAAGCTTTTTCTGTCTTTCCTTACCCCTTGGTAGACTTCCCCTAACTCTTTCCAGTATAAGTTCTATCTCCTTTATGTCCTCTGGTAAAAGCTCCTCCAAGTATTCCCTTAGAGACCTTGAAAGGGCTGGAACCTTTCCTGATGTTGATATACCTATAACCACATCGCCCCTTAACACTATGGCTGGGAATATAAAGGAACAATACTCTATGTTATCCACTGCATTACAGAGTATACCCTTCCTCTTGCAATATTCATAGAGCCTTTTTTGCACCCTCACATCATCAAGAGCCGCTATCACGAGGAATGCCCTTTTAATATCGGAGATCCTAACCTTCCTCAACACTAACTTTATCTTTCCTTTTTTATGAAGCTCTTTTATCTCCTTTGTAGTCTTTGGAGCTATAACCTTT
>JBKBRK010000111.1:0-2866 GCA_046292245.1 Aquificaceae bacterium | reverse complement strand
TTTCTTCTCCCGTCTTTTTACACTCAAGGGCTATGTCTATGGCTTTTCTTATGGCATGCGAAGACTCTGGGGCGGGCACTATGCCTTCTGTCCTTGCAAAGGTAAGGGCTGCCTCAAAAACTTCCTTTTGTTTGTATGCAGAAGCGGATATATAACCTTCTTTGTATAAAAGGCAAACAAGGGGCGCATCGCCATGATATCTTAGCCCCCCTGCGTGTATGGGCGGTGGTACAAAATCATGACCCAAGGTGTGCATCTTTATCAAGGGCGTAAGCCCCACTGTATCTCCATAATCGTATCTATACTCACCTTCCGTAAGGGTTGGACAGGCTTTTGGCTCCACTGCTATAACTTCAAGGTTTGGCTCTTCTCCCGTTAGTTTATCCTTTAAAAAGGGGAAAGCCAAGCCCGCAAAGTTGCTACCTCCACCTATACAGCCTATTACATAGTCTGGATAGTATCCTGCCATTTCCATCTGGGTTTTTGCCTCTAAGCCTATGATGGTTTGGTGTAAAAGCACATGGTTAAGGACGCTTCCAAGGGAGTACTTGGTATCCTTTGAAGAAAGGGCGCTTTCAATGGCTTCACTTATAGCTATCCCAAGGCTTCCAGGATGTTCTGGATTTTCGTCGTAGAACCTTTTACCCGCTTGTGTGTAAGGACTGGGTGAGGGTACCACCTTACCACCCCACGTTTCCATGAGTATCCTTCTAAAGGGCTTTTGGTTGTAGCTTACCCTAACCATAAACACCTCACATTCAAGACCAAAGAACTGGCAGGCAAAAGCCAAGGAACTTCCCCACTGACCCGCTCCTGTCTCCGTGGTAAGCCTTTTTACACCAGATATTTTATTGTAATAAGCCTGTGCCACTGCGGTGTTTGGCTTGTGGCTTCCCGGGGGAGATACGCTCTCGTTTTTATAGAAGATCTTGGCGGGAGTTCCCAAATACTCTTCCAAGTTCCTTGCCCTATGTAAAGGAGTGGGCCTCCAAAGGCTGTAAATCTTAAGGACTTCTTCGGGTATATCAATCCACTCTTCTTGGGAAACTTCCTGCTCCACTATGGGCTCGGGAAATATGGCTAAAAGTCTATCGGGACTAACGGGCTCCTTGGTTTGTGGGTCAAGGGGTGGGTCAAGGGGCTTTGGAAGATACGGCACTATGTTAAACCATTTTTGGGGTATTTGACTTTCTGTAAGTAAGTATTTCATAATGCGTTATATTTTATCAAATTTAGATACTTTCATGCTTGATTTCTCGCCTGGCGTATTTTTTGATAAAATTAATTCAATGAAAAAGTTAGGATTTATAATGGGGCTTTTTTTAGCCCTTGCTCTTTTGCAAAGCTGTCAAAGTAATCCTTGCGCATCGGAGCCAGCAATAGAAAAGGCAAAGGAGGGTCTCGCTTTAAAAATACTCATGCTGAAAAATCCTGAGAAATTCTTTGCAGCCCTTTTCTCTTCGGCTATATCTTTTTTAACCTCTGAAGGTGTGTTAGATGAGACACTAAAAAAGGAAATAGATCCTATAGTAAAAGAGATAAAAGTAAGAGATATAAACAAGCCTATAAAAAAGGCAGAAAAAGAGTATATCTGTAATGCTTTTCTTGAATATCAAGGTAATAAAAACCTCGTGGAGTATATGGTGAAGGAGATTGAAGTAGGCAAAGAAAAAGTCTATAAGGTAGAGGTTTTGGATATAAACAAAGTGGAATAATGGAAAAAATACAAGCTTGGAAAAGGGCTATTGAAGAGGAGCTTAAAGGGTCCATAAAGCCCTTTGAGCCCAGAATACTTTATGAGTCTATGACCTATTATCTTCTTCAAGAGGGCAAAAGAATAAGGCCCCTTTTCCTATGCTCTGTTGTAGACGCCCTTGGGGGAAGTATAAAGGATGCTATAAAGGTAGGTTGTGCAGTAGAGATAGTGCATAACTATTCTTTAATCCATGACGACCTGCCAGCTTTGGACAACGATAGCTACAGAAGGGGAAAGCCCTCTTGCCACGTGGTTTTTGGCGAGGCGATAGCCCTTTTGGCGGGGGATGCCCTTCTAACTTATGCCTTTGAGCTTTTGTCAAAAAAAGAAGCCTTTGAGTCCTTAGAAGACTCTCAACTTTTAACTTTGATAAGAGAATTGGCAAGGAGTGCAGGCTTTGGTGGTATGGTGGGCGGTCAAGTTTTGGATATGAGGGGCTATGAAAATTTAGAGGAAGTAAGCCTTAAAAAGACCGCAGAACTCTTTTCCTTTTGCTTTTTGGCTGGCGGAATAATAGCCAAGCGTTATGACCTTTTAGAAGATTTGAGAGATTTGGGCTTAAAAATAGGCTTACTTTTTCAGATGATGGATGACTACAAGGACAAGGATGGGTTTTATAGGCTTTTCGGGAAAAGGCTCTTGAAGAGGGTAAAGCCTCTAAGGAATGTGTGCCAAGATAAAGCAAAGGCTTTGGGAGTTTTTACAGAAGAGTTTGAAGAACTTTTAAACTTGGTGTAATTTTACAAAAAAAAGTTACAGCCATTAGGGATGTGGCGGGACTGGACGGGATAAAACGGGACGCTTGATAATCAAAGCTTATAATAATTTAAGCATGTTCTTAATTTCTGGGTGGAACTTTTTTTGTAACAAAAGTGGAACTTTTTTTTGTAAAATTTAGTACTGTCTTCTGAAACGCTCGTTGGCTATGCGTTCAAGCGCCGTCCTGATTTCGTGTTCAAGGTTCGCTGCCACCTGCTTTGCCTGGGCGGGTGAAGCATCTCCGTTTATGTTTATACCGTTTATGTTTATGACTACAGAAACGGGTGAGTGTGTGGGTATGGGGCCTGTAAAAGCCTGCTGGAGTGTGTTTTTCATTGCAAGTGTGAGTGG
>JBKBRK010000110.1:0-2870 GCA_046292245.1 Aquificaceae bacterium | reverse complement strand
GAAAGCCAAAGGCTATAGTTTTGGGCTTTCCCCACAATCCAACCACCGCATGCGTAAGCCTTGAGTTTTTCAAAGAGATGGTGAATATAGCAAAAAGAGAAGAGGTATGGCTTATACATGATTTTGCCTATGCAGACCTGGGCTTTGATGGTTATAAACCGCCCAGTATCTTACAAGTGGACGGCGCCAAAGATGTAGCAGTGGAGTTATACTCCATGTCTAAGGGCTTTTCCATGGCAGGATGGAGGGTTGCCTTTTTGGTGGGTAATGAAATACTTATAAGAAACCTTGCCCATCTTAAAAGCTACCTTGACTATGGAGTTTTTACACCTATACAGGTAGCCTCCATAATAGCCCTTGAGAGCCCCTATGAGATAGTGGAAAAAAATAGGCAAGTGTACGAAAGGAGAAGGGATGTGCTGGTAGAGGGCTTAAACAGGATAGGCTGGCATATAGAAAAACCAAAGGCCAGTATGTTTGTGTGGGCAAAGATACCCACTTGGATAGGTATGAATTCTTTAGATTTTTCCCTATTCCTTCTAAGAGAGGCAAAGGTGGCAGTCTCTCCGGGCATAGGCTTTGGAGAGTATGGAGAAGGTTATGTAAGGTTTGCCCTCGTGGAGAACGAACATCGCATCCGCCAAGCAATAAGGGGCATAAGGAAAGCCTTTGAAAAATATGCACGCCTTGTATAACCTTGTTAAATTTCGCCCGATGAAGTTTATGGGTATATGAGCTTCCAATCATAGGCGGGGGGATGCTTGCGCTACCGACCTTAAATAGCGATCACCTCCGTCCTTAGATATTCCCTTAAGGGCTCTGGCACTACGACCGAGCCATCTTTCTGTTGATAGTTTTCAAGGATCGCCGCCAAGGTCCTACCTATGGCTAAGCCAGAGCCGTTTAAAGTATGAACAAAATGAAGCCTTCCTTGCGAGTCCCTGTACCTTGTGTTCATCCTTCTTGCCTGAAAGTCCTCGCAGTTGGAACAGGAGGAGATTTCCCTGTATTTGCCCTGAGAGGGAAACCAAACTTCTATATCGTAAGTTTTTGCGCTGGCAAAGCCCATATCTCCCGTACACAAAAGGACTACCCTATAGGGAAGTCCCAAAAGCTTTAAAACATCCTCCGCATCGGCGGTAAGCCTTTCCAATTCCTCATAAGAATCTTCGGGCTTTACTATCTTTACAAGCTCCACCTTGTTAAACTGATGCTGTCTTATTATCCCCCTTATATCCTTTCCGTAGGAGCCCGCCTCCCTTCTGTAGCAAGGTGTGTAAGAGACCATGTATATGGGCAACTCCTCTTCCGAGAGGATCTCCTTCATAAAGAGGTTTGTAAGGGGCACTTCCGCAGTGGGAATAAGATAAAGTTCATCCCTTTCGCAATAGTATAACTCCTCTCCAAACTTGGGAAGTTGCCCTGTGCCCACAAGCACCTCTGGCTTTACAAGATGGGGGGGCATAATCTCCTTATAGCCTTTCCTTGAGTGTAGGCCAAGCATGAGGTTTATAAGAGCTCTTTCCAGCTTGGCACCCCATCCTTTGAGAAACACAAAACGACTACCCGATACTTTCCCAGCCCTTTCAAAGTCAAAAATACCAAGCCCTTCACCTATCTCCCAATGGGGCTTTGGCTCAAAGGAGAACTCTTTTGGCTTTCCCCACCTTCTTACCTCCACGTTATGGGTTTCATCCTCTCCTACGGGCACGCTTTCATGGGGCAGGTTTGGTATCCTCAACATCACATCCCTAAACCTCTCCTCCACAAGGGAAAGCTTTTCCTCATAAAGCTCTATCTTCTCCTTTAACTTCTTAACTTCCTCTTCAAGGAGAGAAGTATCTTCTCCCCTTTTTTTCAAAGCTCCTATATCCTTGCTTTTTGCGTTCCTGCTTGCCCTAAGCCCTTCTAAATCTTTAAGCAAAGACCTTCTTTCTGCATCAAGTTGAAGCACCTCATCCACAAGCTCCACAAGGGATTTTTCTCTTGTAGAAAGCCTTTCCTTTACAAAGTCTGGATTTTTGCGTATGAGTTCTATATCAAGCATAAGGATATTTTAAACTACCCTTAAAAATCCTCTAAATTTTCCGATAAATACATATAACAAAGCTAAAGGAGGTATAAACCATGGCACTAAGAGTTAACTTTAACTTTGAGGCGGCATCGTCCCACACAGCCATAGTAGGCAATGAAAGGGAGATGAACAAATCCCTGCTTAGGCTTTCCACGGGTATGAGGATACTAAACGCAGCCGATGACTCCGCAGGTCTATTCATAGCAGACCAGCTTATGGTTGTGGGCTCAGGCCTTGAGGAAGGTAACAAGAATATTCAAACAGGACTATCTGCCCTAAGAATAGCGGAAAGCTCTGCTGGGCAGATCTTCAACAGGCTAAATGAGATCTACAGAAGGGTAACGCGTGCAGCCAATGACATCAACGACCCCAACGCAAGGGCAAGCCTTCAAAGGGAAATTGACAACTTTATTGATGCCATAAAGAAGATAGGCACCGACACAGAGTACAACGGAATAAAGCTTCTTGATGGAACCTTTAAGGATAAATCCATACACTACGGCGCAAGGAAAGACCAAGTGCTACAAGTAGACGTAAAAAGCGCACTACCCAACGATATAGGCGCTTATATGGCAAAAGCCCAGGGCGCCACCTATACACCTGCAGCCAATGCTACCACCCCATCTAATTTTGCCGCTTTACTTGGTACATCTTCCCACTTTCTTGTAGATTCTAATGATTATGTGGATATAAACGGTATAAGAGTCTTATCTTACGATACTGCGCGAAGGTTTGTAGACGCAAAAACCCTTGCAGAAAAAATAAACACAAACAAGGACCTTCAAGCCTTGGGCAT
>JBKBRK010000109.1:0-2873 GCA_046292245.1 Aquificaceae bacterium | reverse complement strand
CTTAGGATAGCAAGCCCCCAGGGCATTGAGATGTTAGCCATAGCCAAAGGGGAGATACAGGCTGCGAAAGAATACCTTTTGATGGGTAGCCTTGGCAGGTACGAAGGCAAGCTTTGTATTTTTGATGCCAAGCCTCTTGAGGAGGGTGAAGGGCTTTCCATAGAAAGCCTAAAGGAAGAGTACGACCTTGATCCCCAATATGAAGAGATATCTTTGGCAGGCAGACTCATAACTTTAAGAAGCATGGGGAAGGCCCTTTTTGGTCATATTCAGGATGCAACGGGAAAGATACAGATATACCTAAGGGAAGATCTGCTTGGAAAGGAAGTCTTTGAAGAGTTCCAAGACCTTGTGGATACGGGAGACATAATAGGGGTAAAGGGAAAGCTTTTTAGGACAAAAACGGGAGAGCTAACCGTAGAAGTACAAGCCTATAGCCTATTGGCAAAGAGCCTTCATCCCATGCCAGAAAAATGGCACGGCATAAAGGATGTGGAGGTAAGGTACAGACAAAGGTACTTGGACTTAATAGCCAACGAGGAAGCAAGAAAGATCTTTATACTGCGTAGTAAAGTCATCCAAGAGGTAAGGAATTTCCTAAACAGGGAAGGATTTCTTGAGGTGGAAACCCCCATACTACAGCCCATAGCTTCTGGTGCAAACGCAAAGCCCTTTATAACCTATCACAACTACCTTGAACAGAACCTTTATCTAAGGATAGCCCCCGAGCTGTACTTAAAAAGGCTTATAGTGGGTGGATTTAACAGGGTATATGAGATAGGTAAAAACTTTCGCAATGAAGGTGTGGATACCACCCACAACCCAGAGTTTACCATGCTTGAATTCTATGCGGGCTATTGGGATTATGAAGACCTTATGAATTTTACCGAAAGGCTTTTATCCCACGTGCTTATTTCCACAGTGGGCACTCTTAAGATAAACTACCAAGGCAAGTATATTGACTTTACGCCCCCTTACAAAAGGTACAGATACTTTGAGCTCCTTGAGGAAAAGACAGGGAAAGACAAGGATTTTTTCCTAAGGGATGTGGAAGCTTTAAGAAAACTTGCCAAGGAGTTAAACATACCAAAGGCAGATACCCTAACCCATGCCAAATTGATAGACAAGGTCTTTGACATACTTGTGGAAGATGAGCTTTTGGGACCCTGTTTTGTTTTAGACTTCCCCAAGCTACTTTCACCTTTGGCAAAAAGCCATCGCAAAGACCCAGACTTGGTGGAACGCTTTGAACTTTTCATCGCAGGGAAAGAAATAGCCAACGCTTACACGGAGCTAAACGACCCAGAGGAACAAAGAGAAAGATTCTTACAGCAGCTTAAGGAAAAGGAGATGGGAGACGAAGAAGCCATGCAGATGGATGAGGACTTTATAACTGCCTTGCAGTATGGCATGCCGCCCACAGGAGGAGAAGGTATAGGCATAGACAGGCTTGTTATGATATTGGCTGATGTGGATTCCATAAGGGAAGTGATACTTTTCCCAGCTCTTAGGAGGATATGATGGAGCTTCCTAAAAAACCCATAAAGGAATTTACCGGTAAGGTTATAAAGATAATCCAAGAAACGCCTTCTGCCAAAACCTTGGTCTTTGACACAAAAGATATAGACTTTGATTTTTATCCCGGGCAGTATGTAATGCTAAATGTCCCTTATGAAGGCGAGCTTCTAAAAAGGGCTTATTCTATTGCAAGCCCTCCTACTCAAAGGGAAACCCTTGAACTAACCATAAAAAGAGTCCCCGGAGGAAAAGCTTCCGCCTTTTTGACAGAAAAGGTAAAAGAAGGAGATGAGTTCCTTATAAAGGGGCCCTATGGGAAGTTTGTGTGGATGCCCCAAATGGGCACAAGCCTTGTTTTGATCGGTGCAGGTAGTGGGATAGTACCCCTTATGTGCATTTTGAGGTATATAGTGGCCGCCAAGTTGGAGCATATCAAGGCTACCCTGATCTATTCCAACACCCATTACGAGGAAATAATCTACTACCAAGAGCTTGAAAAAATACAAAAACTTTCCAACATAAAGGTGGTGCATACTCTTACTCGTTCCCATCCTACCCACTGGCAAGGCTATACGGGAAGGATAAACACCTCTATGCTATTGAAAGAAATAGAAGATATACCCACAAACCTTTACTATCTTTGCGGACCCCCCAACTTTGTGGATGATATAGCCCAAATGCTTCATGAGCTTGGTGTGGATAAGGAGCAGATAAAAAAGGAAAAGTATGATTAAGAGATACTTTCAAGGAGTCTAAGATTTACATAAGCCCTTTCCACGCTTTCCTTATCTAAAGTTCCCCTTAGAAAGTCTGTTATCATGAGTTTTAATTTGTCCCTTCTTTCCTCCCTCAAAAGCTTTCCATCCTTATAAACCTTTTCCTCTCCAAAATCAAGGACAAGGTCCTCATCTATATACCAAACTCTTTTGGGATTGGGATGTTCCCATGCTACAGTTAAGGTAAAAGGCACTTCTTCCACATACCCCCTTAAGGTCCAAAGGGAATCTTTTTTATACAAATCTTGGATTCTTATATCCTTGGAAATCCTTTGGAGAAGATAAAGGTCATGCCAAGCTAAATCCCACAAGGGAGATATGTAGCCTTTACCTCTACCAAGCCTTTCTATTCTTATGTACTTTTTTGGCTTCCTTAGATAATCCGCGCAAAGGGAATAGCTTTCCACTTCCGATATATACAACCTTTCATATCCTTTGATCTCCTCAAAATCCCTTGAGTTAAGGGCTGGTGGTTTTTCCAGAAGGACTGGTATATTCTTTTCTAAAAATTCTTTGGCTATCGCTGGATGGTCTTTGGGATCAACTGCCACAATAACTCCACGTAATTCCTCCTTTACC
>JBKBRK010000108.1:0-2898 GCA_046292245.1 Aquificaceae bacterium | reverse complement strand
CAGGTTTTTGAAGCTCTCCAGCAATTTCTGGATCAAAAACTACGTTTATGCCCGATATTTCTGACAAGGATTTCAAAACCACATCCAAGCTAACATTTTCAAACTTCATCTCCCTTATGGTTTGGGAATAAACCAAAGAGGTAATTAGGAGTAATAACACCAATATCCTCCTCATTGCCTTCCTCCTTTACCCTCTTCCTTTTTGAGAAACTTGGATGGGTTTTTATCTACCTTTATGGTTTTTACAGAGCCATCTTTTCCCTGCACCACTATGTAGTTTTCCGCCTTGCCCTGTTTTTCTATTACTATGTAGCCCACTGCACTCTCAAGGTTTTGGAAGGGGTCTTGGGAGAAAGAGATTCCCAAGGTAATAAGCAACATCAACATAAACCTTTTCATAATCTACCCTCCTCGTTAAAAAGCGTGTGTAAGGTCAAATCAACTTTTATTCTATGACCATCACTATACAGATTTATCTCAACTGGATAGGATACTATACCCTCCTCCTTTAGAGCTTCAAGGAAGTTTTTTATAGATATGTAATCTCCAAGTATGCTAAGCCTTACATCGCTTTTTAAAAGAGTGATCACCTGAGAAGGTGTTTGTTGAGCTTGTTGTTGAGCTTGCGTTTGCTGTGGTTTGTATACCTTTACCAGGTTCTTTTCACCTTCCATATAATACTGAACCTTTTCTGGATTTGATATTTGCATACTAAGTATGATCACTCTGCTTTTTTGGGCGATCCTACCTACATCTTTAATCACCTTTCCTATTTCCTTTTCTGTGGGAATTTCTCCCACAAGGTTTTTAAGCTCTGCAGATTTTCTTATGTACTCCCTTTCCAACTCCTCTTGTTGTTTTTTTAAGCTTTCTATAAGCTTAGGGTTAATGCTGCTCTTTATCCTTTCTATATCCACCTTTACACCTTCCACATCTTTTTTTAGTTTATCCCTTTCGTCAAGTGCAGGAGAAAGGAGCATCATATAAACATAGATAGATAAAATTAAGGGCAATACCGCTATTAAAAAAGCCCTCTGCCAAAGCGGTAAGGCCTTAAACTGGGCGATTAACTTTTCCATGTTTCATCTCTCCTCCCTTATGCTTTTTTCTGCGTTAAGCTTTGCGCTGTAGTACTCATAGCCGTTGGAGTTTAATTTTCTTTCCACGGGAGAGAGCATAAACTTTTGTAAACTTTTACTTAGATCTGTTCCATAAGAGCCTATGCTTTGATAGTCAAAGGAGTTAATGTCCATGTCTGTCTTAACAACCTCTTGGTCTATATCCAAGGTTTGCCGGTAGGTATTTACCCAAGAACCCTTTGGCACATAGGAAGCATAAAAATCAAGGTTTGCGTTAAAGACCTGGTAATAGTTTTTCAAACCTACGATTATATCCTTACTCTTTTCAATGTCTTCTATCTGTCTTTTTATTGATGCGATCCTGTCCTCTAAGCTTTTTTTCTCCTCTAAAAATCTTTTAGCCTGCGCCTGTAGAGTTAGTCTTTCCTGATCAAGCCTTTCCAGATCCTTTTTAAGGTTAGCCACCTCTCTGTTTACTTTAAAGAAATACCCCAGCATGCCCACCAAAATTATCCAAGCTAAAAATCCTATATAGTATTCGCTGCCAACTTTGAAAACGCTTTGGAGTTTAAAGTCTTTAAGTTCAATCTTTGGAAGGATCTGTTTTCTTTCCTTTTTCCCCTTAGCAAGGTTTATCTTTATCATCCTTCCATCCCCCTTATGCTGAGAATATAAGGAATAAAGAACTGTGGCTTGAGATTTTCAAGGTCAAGAAGACCCAATACAGGTATGTTCTCCATTAATTTCATAATGGCGTTCTCATAGGCAAGACCAGGCCCGGCTATGTACAAGCTGGTAATGTCGTTAAGAATCGTTATGTTTCTTATTTCTAAAACAAAGTGCTCAAAGGATTCTTCGTTTTCTTTTTTAAGGTAACCCAATAGATTCCACATTATTTCTTGGTAAGTAATGTTATTGACTGAGTAAGTTGTAAGTATAGAATAGTCATAGTCTATGTATAAGATAGAAAAGGGCACAGGAAGTTGATGATATAGACCGTAGTTTACAAGGGAAATAACCTCGTAATCAAGTATGTAAAGATTAAGGCCCACTCTACTAAGCAAATTTTTTATACTTTCCACAGTTTCTTTACGTGTGAGGGCAAGGATCACAGTGAATTGCTTGTTTTCTCCTGTTGGTTCCAATATGAAATAATCATGGTAGAGTTCTTCCTTTATTGAGGCTTTTTCCCTTTTTATAGACCAGTTTACGGCTTCGTAGAGGTCTTTTCTACTTACGGTGGCAGGGTACTTGTAAAGCTTTATTAGACCATCTTTGGCAGGAAGGCACAGGCTTACGCTTTTACCACTTAGCCCATTTTTTTTTACGATTTCCACAAGGATCTCCTCTTTGCTTTTACCTTCTATCATCACCTCCACCGGCTCCCAAAGGGGCTTTTTGTCCCTTCCAAGCTCCACCATCCTTATAACCTTATCGGTCATTTGCATGCCTAAGACTGTTTTTGATATCTTTCCGAAGGGTAGTTTAAAAGTAGGCTTTTTAACGGAAGGGAGCTTAAGAGATGGTAGCTTCAAAGAAAGCTTCATTTTACCGCCTCCCCCATTCTATTCTCCGCCTCCGCTATCACGAGCATGGTCTTTAAAACAGAATCTGGGTTTAGAGAAATGCTGTCTATTCCTTGCTCCACCAAGAAGACGGCAAACTCTGGAAAGTCGGAGGGTCCTTGACCGCATATGCCTACCTTTCTACCCTTTTCCTTTGCCCTTTTTATAAGATGGGTTATAAACCTCTTTACAGCCTCGCTCCTCTCATCATAAAGGTGAGCAACAAGCCCGGAGTCTCTATCAAGACCAAGGGT
>JBKBRK010000107.1:0-2936 GCA_046292245.1 Aquificaceae bacterium | reverse complement strand
TCCGTAGTAGATCTCTTTTCCTCCTATCTTTATGCTGTGGGGAATTACATGGTTTAGTAGAAAGCCTTGATTGCCCTCCTCCGCTGTAGGCTTTAGACCCCAAGCTCCCTTCATCTTACCTATGGCGTTCCAAGTCCATACAGAGTTGGGCTCTGTGGTTTCAGTAAGGTATACCTGGCATTTAACCTTTCCAATCCTTGACTCTACCCAAACCCAATCTAAGTGCTTTATGCCAAGCTCTTTTGCCCTTTTTGGGTTCATATAAAGGTAGTTCCTTGAAGATATCTGTCTTAGCCAAGCGTTCTGTGAGTCCCAAGAATGATACATCCATTGGGGCCTTTGAGTAAAGGCATAGAGTGGATAGTCCTTTCCAGAGACTTCCTCCTCAAAGGGTGGGTACCAGAAGGGCAAAGGATCAAAGTACTTAATTAGCCTTTCTCTTAGTATGGGGTCGTTTGGTGGCTGGTTTTTGCCCTCCCACAGTCCTTGTCCTGCAAGCCTGAAGGTTTGTAGGGTTTCAAGGTAGAAGTTGAAGGTGATGGGAGCCACCTTTTTCAAAAAGCCCACGCTTACAGCCCATTCTTGATAATCCTTGTTGGCATGTCTGTAGTATCTCATGTTCTCTGGAAGCTTATAATAGAAAAAGCCCCTGTTTTTTATGTACATTTCAAGCTGGTTGGGGTTGGGCTCTCCCACAAAGTGTTTGTCTCCATTTTTTCCTCTCCATCCTGCAAGGGCTCCCACTCCGGGCCTTATCTGCCAGTTTATAAGAAAATCTTTAAAGTCCTTATACTTTCTTGAACCATCGGGGTTTACAAAGCCCGGAAGCCCAAGACTTGACCCAAGCTCCACCATAACATCTCCCCAACCCCTTACGTCGTATCCATTCTCTTGGGGATTTATTATGGGATGTCTTAAGGCATCCACAGGACCATCCACAGCCGAAGGCGGCCTGTCAAGCAAAGATAGGGCAAACCATTGCTCAAGATATGTGGCATCTGGGAATACCAAGTCTGAATAGGCTACCTGCTCGCTGTAAAAGGCATCTATGGTTATAACCTTTGGAATTATGTAATTGCCCGCTGGGTCTGTTGCTGTTAGGGCTTCTATGATATAGGGTATGTTCTGGGAAGAGTTCCAAGCCATGTTTGCCATAAAGATCATCAAAACTTCAATACCATAGGGATTTCTCTCATAAGCTGCCGGTATTACGTTATGAATTAGTCCATGGGCAGTAAGTGGAAACCACCAGCTATAGGCATGGTCTATTCTTACAGGATTACCCTTTTCATCCACCAAAAGGTCGTCGGGGTTTTGGGGATAGCCCAAGTGGGGTCCAGGGTATACTTCTCCATACTTTATCTCATCGGGCCTTGTTATCTTGTAGGGCTTTGGAAGGTCTTCTATGTGTTTGGGATATGGGGGCTTGTTAAGGAAGCCTCCCGGCACATCCACCACCCCCAACATCATCATTAAAAGGAAAACAGCCCTTGCTGTTTGAAAGCCATTGGTGTGGGATGCCACACCCCTCATCACATGGAAAGAAACAGGTCTTCCTATGGTTTTTTTATGTTTCCTGCCCCAAACATCCACCCACTCTATGGGAAGCTCTATGGGATGGTAAAGGGCTATTGTGCCCATCTCCTTTGCTATCCTTTCTATATCCTTGGCAGGCACGCCTGTTATCTTTTCTACTTTTTCTGGGCTATAGTCCCTTATAAGCCTTTCTGCAAAGATATCAAAGGCTGGCTTTACCTTGTAGCCCTCCGGTGTGGTAAATTCTCCAATAAAGGCAGGGTCTAAACCTTCCGGCACTATTCTATCTGCAGGCTTGAAGGACTTGGACCCTTTATCAAAGACCATGGGCTTGCCCTCTTGGTTCCTGTAAAAGAGTCCATCCTTTGAAGTGCCCGATGCTTGGATAACAAGCCAAGGAGCGTTGGTGTATTCTTTTAGAAATTCCCAATTTACCAAGTTGTATTTAAAAAGCACATGCATTATGCCAAGGAAAAAGGCTCCGTCGGTACCGGGCTTTATGGGCACCCACTCATCCGCCACCGCACCATAGCCCCACCTTACGGGATTTACCACCACAAACTTACCACCTTTCCTTTTCATCTCCTGAATACCCAGCTTAAAGGGATTGGAAGAGTGGTCTTCTGCCACACCGATAAGCATAAAGTATTTGGTGTTTTCAAAGTCTGCTTCTCCAAACTCCCAGAAGGAGCCACCTATGGAGTAAAGTCCAGAAGCGGCTATATTTACCGAACAAAAGCCACCATGAGCAGCCCAATTAACGGTACCAAGTTGGCAAGAAAACCAGCTGTTTATCTGTTGCATTTGGTCTCTACCGGTGAAGAAGGCTATCTTGTAGGGTCCCTTTTTCCTCGCCTCCTCAAGCCATTGGGTAGCTATCTCAAGGGCTTCTTCCCATTCAATCTCTTTAAACTGGCCCGAACCCCTTGGACCAACTCTAAGTAAAGGTTTTCTAAGTCTTGCAGGGCTGTACTCTTTCATTATGCCCGAAGAGCCCTTGGCACACAGAACACCCCTATTTGTGGGATGGGCATCGTTTCCTTTGATATAAGCCACCTTGTTGTTTCTTACATAGACCTCTATACCACACCTACAGGCACACATATAGCAGGTGCTGTAAGCTTTCCTATCGTAAAAACTACCACCTATCTCCATGTTATACCTCCTATGCTATTTTAAAATTATGGCTTTTTATTTGAATAAGGACTTTCAATTTTGTTATGAATTTATAAGTTAAACTTATAACTTTTATAAAGCGGGCTTATATAAACTGGGCAGTAGGCAACCTTGTGTAGGATGGAATCCACGAGTATATTAAACATTAACCCAAATTGCTAGTTTGTTTCTTTACAGGGGTGGTGTTTCAAAAATAGCCGAAGGATCGTAGGGGCATCCCTTGC
>JBKBRK010000106.1:0-2949 GCA_046292245.1 Aquificaceae bacterium | reverse complement strand
GCCTTTGCCCCTTTATCCCCTATAAGGCTTTTTATCCCTTCCACCATGTTCACTATGGCGAGTAATAGTATCTCTGCATCCATCATGCTTTTTACCCCCTTTTCCAAGAATAATTATAGAAGGTTTTCGCTTTTTTCTGTATTAGTTCATGAGTGCTATAAGATATTCTTAACCTACCGATCCGTATATCCTTCCCCTAAACTTCGCCCCCAAAGACAGGGCAAGCTCTTGAGTTTTTTCCATATCCACGCCATTATAATCCACTGCCGTGGCAACCACCTCAAAGCCCTCTTGCAAGGCTGTCTTTATAAACTCAATTACCTTCTCAAAGGCATCTTCTTGTGCTGGCCTGCATATGTGGTTATAAGTTTCCTTATCTTGGGCGTTCAAGCTAACAGACCAAACATCCACAAGTCCCTTTAATTCCCTTAGCTTTTCCTTTGGCAAAAAGGTAAACATAAGGCCGTTTGTATCCACCCTTACTTTTCCTCCCTTCTCCTTTACCCATCGGGCTATCTCCTTAAGGGCGGAAAATCTCAGAGTGGGCTCACCATAACCACAGAAGACCACCTCCTCATACCTTGTAGGATCGCCTATTTCTTTTATAACCTCTTCCACAGTTGGATCCCTGGATACCCAAACCCAATAGCCCTTTACCATAAAGTTCCTTTCCCTTTCCCTCTGACAAAAGGCACAATGAAGGTTGCATTTGTTGGTTAGGTTTATGTAGAGCTTGTTGTTTATCGTGTAGGTTATGGTTTCTCTTCTTCCCTTTGGCAAAAGGCTAAAAAGAAGCTTGGCGTTCTCTGAGGTCATTCTTTCTATATCTTCAAAGGAGCTGTTGGGTACAAGCTGGGCAAGCACCTCTGCTGTGTAGCGTAGGTAAGGTGGCTTGTTGGGCTTTCCCCTTACAGGCTGTGGTGCCAAAAAGGGAGCATCCGTTTCTATCAAAAGCCTATAAGTGGGTGTTTTTTTTGCCACTTCTCTAAGGTTTTGTGCGTTGGGATAGGTGATTATGCCCGAATAAGAGATGTAAAAGCCAAGGTCTGCGCAAGCCTTCATAAACTCATAGGACCCAGTAAAACAGTGCATAACACCGCCCACTTCGTAAGCCTTCTCTTCTTTTAGTATCCTTAGGGTCTCTTTTTCTGCTTCCCTTGAATGAACCACTATGGGAAGTCCAAGCTCTCTTGCTATGGCTATTTGCCTTCTAAAAACCTCCTCCTGTCTTTTTCTGTCGGCGTAGTCTTTGTAAAAGTCCAAGCCCATCTCTCCCAAGGCTTTTACCTTTGGGTGGGAGCTTGCAATATTTTTTAGCCATTCAAAGTCCTCTTCCTTTATATGGTCTGCCTCGTGGGGATGAAAGCCTATGGCACAGAAAACATGATCCTTTTCCTCAGATAGCCTTATGGCATTTTTTATAGTTTTTCTATCGTAGCCTACCGTTATAAGATACTCCAAGCTTTTATCCCTAAGGGTTTCCTCTAAGTCTTCCTTTTTCAAAAGGTCAAGATGGCAATGGGTGTCTATCATGAAAGGAAAAATATAAGGTGAACTTTTGCCTTTTCAAGGCTTGTCTTTTACCTTTACCCTTAGAAAATGGGTAGCACAGGATATACAAGGGTCAAAGTTCCTTATCATGGGCTCTGCCAGATCTCTTAGAGACTCTTCCATAAGGTTATCCAAGACCGTCAAAAGTTGCCAAAGGGAAAGCTCCATGGCTGGCATGTTTTGAGAGGTTGGCGGTACTATATCTGCCTTTGTTATCCTTCCCTCCTCATCAAAGGCGTAGTTATGCCAAAGAATACCCCTTGGGGCTTCTGAAATACCAAAGCCCTCTGACCTTTTTGGTTTTAGTTCCACAAAGCTTCTTTTGGGTTTTTTATAGCCCTTTACCATCTGTACAGCCCTTTCAAGGGAGTGGATTATCTCCAACATTCTTACCAAAAGGCTTTTGTAGGGATTCTTTATAGGGGGTTCTATGTCTATCTTTTCTGCAGTTTCCTTTGCAAGGGGTGAGAGTTTTTCGTGGGCGTTGTTAAAACGTGCCAATGCACCCACCAGATAGGTTCTGCCGTCTTTCAGCTTGCTGTGCTTTGCGGTAGAATAAGGAACCTCAAACTCCTCAAAGATCTCTTTGAAGTGAGAGGGTGGTATTCTTTCGCCTTCAAGGTATATATCACCCTTTAGTATGGGGTAATCCTCTTCACAAAGGGATACAAAAACCACATCCTTTAGTTCAAAGGAGGGAAAGTTAAGATTTTTCATTCTCTCTATAGCCCAAAGGCTTTTTTCAAGAGCCCTTTCCAGGGGTTCAAGTAAAGAAGAAAGACTTTCGGGAAGATCGCTAAAGCCACCGGGCACTACCGATACAGGGTGAGAGGTCCTTCCACCAAGGGTTTGAATAACCAAGCTTCCCGCCCTTTTTATCTCCATTCCTGCCATAACAAGCTCTTTATCTAAATTAGCAAGCTCTAATATAGAAGGCACTCGGTAAAAGTCTGGCAAATGCAAAAAGAAAAGGTGAAGGGCATGGCTTTGTATCCATTCTCCAAAGTAAAGAAGCCTTCTTATCTCTTCTATCCCCTTCGGAATTTCCACGCCAAAGGCATCCTCTATGGCTTGGACACCGCTCATCTGGTAGGCAACAGGGCATATACCGCATATCCTTGCAGTGATATCGGGGATAACATGGTAGAGCCTTCCCTTTAGTATGCCCTCTATAAACCTTGGCGGTTCGTATATGGATAGCTTTAAGCCCTTAGCCCTTCCCTCTTCCACATAGACCTCAAGGGCACCTTCGCCCTCCACACGAGTAAGGGCATCTATCCTAAGCTTCATATCTGTTCCCTCCAATTCTTATTGTAAGCTATTAAACATAAATTGCTAGTTTTAGAAGGTTCAAAAGTCTTTTGTAGTGGCAGGGCTTGCCCCTGCCCTTTTATTCTG
>JBKBRK010000105.1:0-2949 GCA_046292245.1 Aquificaceae bacterium | reverse complement strand
ACTTTGCCCTAAGGCCCCTATTTTCTTATTCCTACAGGCACTATTTCAGGGTTTTCTTCAAAAAGGATATAGGTCCCAGAAGAACGGACCAGATTGTAAAGAACATAGGCTATTTACTTTACTGCAATGCCTGCCTTTATAGGCAAGGTGTTTTCCTTGAGGGCTTAAGGGATAGATGTCCCCATTGTGGCAACCGCCTTTTGTGGGCTGGACCCCTTTGGCTGGGAGAGCTTTGGGATGAGGAGTTGGTAAAGAAGATGTGGGAGATAAGGGTTATGGTGGAGATCTCCAAAGAGACCAACAAAATCTTGAAGGCTATACTCCAAGAGGCAAAACACAAATCTGTGGGCTTTTATAGTGCAAGCGCCATATCAAAAACCTTTAAAATAGGACAAGTGCCACCCATTGAAAGGCTTTTGGAGGTATTCTGCGGAGTAAGAACCCATTTTACAGGAGAGGGCTTCAGAACAAGCCTATCCCACGGGGAGGTCCTAAAAAGGATCAATGAGTTATTACAAAGATCTTAAAGACTTTATACTGGAACTCCGAGGGGGCTTTTTCCTATCTCCGAGGGACAGATGGTTTTTAAAGTTTTTGGAAGAAGAAGGCTATCCAAAAGAGGTGGTAAAGGAAGGCATAAAAAAGTTCTTCCTCTTTTTCCCTCCAGAAAAAAGGGCAAAGCTTCCCCTTTTTATGAGTTATAAGGAGATAAAGAAGCTAAACAAGTATCATATTCCCAAAGGGAGTTTTGACTGGAGAGAGAGGTTTTACAAAAAGCTTCAGATAGCAAAGGAGTTTCTTGATATAACTCCTTTTGAACCTGAGGATATTAAATCCGCAGAGGAATTTTTACAAAGCTTAGAAAGGCAGATAGCTCAAAAGCTTTGGGATGGCTTGAAAAAGGAAGAAAAGACAGAGATTATGAGGAAGTTTTCCGTATTTAAAGAGGATAAGGAGCTTTTAAAGGCTATGATAAAGAGGGAGCTTTTCAAGAGAGTGGGATTAAGGGGATTGTCCTTGTTCCTTGAATGATTCTGCCATGCTTACCGCCTTCATGAGTGCCTTTGCCTTATTTACCGTCTCAAGCCACTCCTTTTCTGGGTCTGAATCTGCCACAATGCCAGCCCCCGCCTGTACGTAAACCTCCTCTCCCAAAACCACCGCAGTCCTTATGGCTATTGCCATATCCATGTTGCCCTCAAAGGATATATAGCCCACAGATCCCGCATATATACCACGCCTTTGATTTTCAAGCTCCTCTATTATCTGCATAGCCCTAACCTTTGGAGCCCCAGACACGGTCCCCGCAGGGAAAAGAGCCTTCAAAACATCCACCGCAGACAAACCTTCTTTTAACTGTCCCACCACGTCGCTAACTATATGCATAACGTGGGAATACCTTTCAATCCTCATAAAACCCTCCACCTTTACACTTCCGGGTTTGCTAACTCTTCCCACGTCGTTCCTTGCAAGGTCCACAAGCATAAGGTGTTCAGCCCTTTCCTTTTCGTCCCTTAGCAAATCCTTTTCAAGCTCTTTATCTTCTTCTTCTGTTTTTCCCCTTCTCCTCGTGCCCGCTATAGGTCTTGTTTCAATCCTTGTGCCCTCAAGCCTTACAAGCACCTCTGGAGAAGAGCCAATAACCTTTAGATCGCCTAAATCCATATAGTACATATAGGGAGAAGGGTTCAAATAGCGCAGTGTTCTGTATATATTTTCCCCTGGTCCCGTGAATTTCTTTTTAAAGCTTTGAGACAAAACAACCTGCACCACATCTCCTTGGGCTATGTACTCCTTTGCCCTAAGGACCACCTTCATAAAGTCCTCTTTTGTAAAGTTGGAGGTCCAATCCCCCAGATCTACCTCTCTGTGGCAGAAATGTATGGGATATACACAGCTTTTAAAGACCTTTTCCCTTAGGCTTTCTATTAAAGCTTTGGACCTTTCGTACGCTTCTTCCATTCCACTTTCCCTATGAAGAGGCACTATTATCCTTATGCTACCGCTTAGGTTATCATGCACAACCACCAGGTCGCTCATAAGCATGAAAAGGTCAAAGGTGCCTATGGGGTCTTGGTTCTTGTCTTCTATGGGCTCGTAGTACTTTACTATGTCGTAGCCCACATAACCTACAAAACCACCCCAAAAGCGTGGCAGCCTTGGATCTCTATAGGGCTTAAAGGATTTTATAAGGTTATCAATGGGTTTTAGAGGGTCTTTTTCCTCAAAAAGCTTTACCTTTCCCTTGTCGTATATATAGCCCATGCCCCTTTTCCAAGCGTAATAAAAGCCAGAGGATAGGATGATAAAGGAATACCTGCCCCATTTGGCACCGCCTTCGGCACTTTCAAGGAGTAAGCTATAGGGATATCCCTCCTTTAGCTTTAGGTATAGAGATAGGGGAGTTTCCGTATCTGCCATAAACTCTGCAAAGATGGGTATAAGATTGTAGTCCCGAGATAGGCTTTTTACTTCTTCTATCCTTAAGCTTAACTGCATTTGACTAGTTAAATATTTAAAGTTTAATGCTGTTTTTTGTCAAGCAGGCTCTTATAGTCTTAAAAGGTATCCGTACTCCTTTAGCCACATTTCGCAGTCTCTGTAATCTGGCATAAGGGTTTTTACCTTTATCCAAAAGGCTTTGGAATGGTTTTTTATCTCCAAATGGCAAAGCTCATCAACCACTACGTAATCAATCACCCGCAAAGGTGCCATTATTAGCCTCCAAGAGAAGTTTAGATTACCCTTTGGACTACAAGAGCCCCACCTCTTTTCTGCGTCCGTTATACTAACTTTGTTATACTTAAAGCCCGCCATGCGGGCATACCATTCTACCCTTTCAGAGATCTTTTCATAAGCCTTTTCTTTGTACCACTTTATAAAAACTTCCTTAGCATTGGGCAATGCGCTTTTTGAAAGATAAAACTTATCTTCCAACTTTAAAGGCGC
>JBKBRK010000104.1:0-2997 GCA_046292245.1 Aquificaceae bacterium | reverse complement strand
CTATATCTATGAGCCCACCATCTCCAGCGATGACTACCACATCCTTTACCTTATCGGGAAATCTTATGCTTAAAGCTCTTTTTAGACCAGAAGCTACTGCGTTGGTATCTCCATAGTTTCCATATATGAAGGGGACAGCAGCTTGAGAGAGGGCAAGCCTTGCGCATCCCGCAGTGCCCAAGACTATGGTATCTTCTGGGTTTGGCAGAGCAGCATAAAAAACCCTTACAAAGTAAGCCATAAAACACCCTGCACACATAGGATGCTCTTCCACGAGCTCCTTGAACTGCCCAAGCTGTTGCACATCTATCTGCTTGCCAAATTGACCAAACTGGACAAGGTCCACATAGTCCTTTGGCATGTATTTTTCAAAGCCCGGTGATATTCTTACATATTCCAAGCCCATCTTTGTACCTCCTTAAGGTTTTTATACTACAACCTTCTTTTCCTTCTTTATACCAAGAGCTTGATAAACCCTTTCCATAATAAGCTCAACTGGCAGAGTCATACCACCATAGACCCTTGGACCACCTATAACCTTATCGCTGTTTGGTATGCTTGCCTTTACCTCCTTTGCTAACCAACCCACTATGTTATGCTCTGGCACTATAACAGCCTTTGCCTTTGAAAGAGCTTCTCTTATCTCTTTCTCTGGGAAGGGTCTTATGGATTTGACCTTTACAAGTCCTACGTTTAGACCTTCAAGCTGAGCATACCTTACTGCTTCCCTTCCCTGGGCTGCTGCACAACCAGAAGCAACTATAAAGACCTCTGCATCGGGGTTTACCACCTCAATGGGACCACCAATATACTTGTATATATACTTCATGGACCTTATGTTAGAAGCCCAAACCTCCTGCTGCCAAACTGCATGGATAAGGTAGCTCATAAAGTTGGACTTTTGCACCGGTGCATCCCTTTGGATCCTCGCCGGTGGTATCTCGCAATCGGTGGGTGGTACTGGTGCCTTGTAGGGGTCTCTTGGTGGCAGTTTCATATCCTCAGGTGTCATATTCACATAGCCTTTGGCGTGGGTAACAAAGAAGCCTTCTGTGCATACTGCCACCGGTATATAAACATCTACCTTCTCCGATATTATAAAACCAGCAAGGGTAAAATCAAAGGCATCTTGCTGGTTTTCTGCATGGAGAACTATAACTCCAGAGTGCAAAAGGTAAGCTATCTCCACATTATCAGGCTGTATGGAAAGAGGGGCGTTGACAACCCTTGTAAGAACCCCAAGAACTGCGGGTATTCTATGCCCGGGCCAAGAAGCTATGGCTTCAATACCCCTCAAAAGCCCAGGTCCAGAGGTGGCAGAAAAGGCTCTGGCTCCGCCCCTAACAGCCCCAGCTATGGCGGACATAGCTCCATACTCTTCCTCGGCTCTGTAGTAATCCTTCAAATAGCCTTGAGCCCATATGTCTCCTACTAAGTGCATAACCTCCGATTGAGGAGTTATAGGATAAGCTATGGCTATATCTACATTGGCACGCTTTACCGCTTCTGCCATCGCTTGGGCACCCGTTATAAACTTTTTCTCTCTGGGTGCTTCCAAGAGAAGATAATCGGCATCTACGACCTTTTGTTCTGGCATGACACTACCTCCGTTTTTATTCACTTTCTGCTACGTGTTCCTCTCTTCTGGGGATCAAAAGGTAAGAATACTCGCCATAATCAAGCACCGACAGGGTTTGATATTCCTCTTTGGGAAGGGATGGGTTTTCTGGTGGAAGCTTGGGCTCCCACTTTATTCCCATTTCTTCTCTTACTTGAACGATAACATCTCTAAATCTTCTTATTTCATCTGCATGCACATCCCTCAGAGAGACCATAGCATCCTCGTGCCCCATCTCCGCGCACAAAGCTATAGTAAAGCAGTTGGTACCTGCTCTTATCATCCTGAGGGAAAGGTTTGCATAGTGGCAATGCACTCCTACGAATATACAGGCTTCTATCTTGTTGTGAAGGATGGTTAGGTTGGGATGGTTCGGGTTTATCTCCGCCTCTGGGTCTATCTTTGGATACTTGGGCCTGTAGTCGGGCATGGGTATTATCCTGCAGTTGGGAATTTCCATAGCAAGCTCAAGGACGGCTTTTGCCTTTTCCATGGCGCTTGCGTTCCAACCCCATAAAACTAATGGACCTGGGAATATGGTGGGATTTCTTCTGGTAAGCATAGCCTTTGCTGCCTCTCTCATGGCAGTTTCTTCATCAACTATTTCCCCATATAAAAGGGCTTTCCCCGAGGGTGGTAGTTCTATGCCTTCAAAGGCTGCTGGTGTTGGTATATATCCTGCAGGACCTGGTAAAACTTCCATTGGCATGTCTTACCTCCTTATAATAGGTTATCAAAAAATTAGCATGAGCTTATTGTATGTCAAGGGGAAATTATATGATAAAAATCACTTTTCCTCTTCTTTTTCTAATTCCTTTATCCTTTTTTCTCGCATCTCCTCGTATTTGGATCCTACCCTTTTATAGACCTTGTCTGCTACAAAGGCGATGATGATAAACAGGGGAGCACCTATGATCACCATGATCAGCAAAAGCTTTCCAAGAAAGATAAGTAGGTTAAGCAAATTCTCCATGCTACACCACCAAGTTTAAGAGTTTGTTCTTTATGTATATTAACTTCTTTATCTCCTTACCGCTTAGCCAATGGCTTATCCTCTGGTCTTTTAGGGCTATCTCTTTTACTGTGTCCTCTTGAGCATCCACGGGCACCCTTATAACCCCTCTAAGCTTTCCGTTTATCTGCACAGGAATCTCTATCTCCTCAAGTGTCAAGGCTCCTTCATCGGGCTCTGGAAAAGAGTAAAAGAGTATTAGCCTTTCATTGCCAAGCCTTTGCCAAAGTTCTTCGCATATATGGGGTGTTATAGGATATAGCATAAAGAGAAGGATCTCAAGGGATGCTTTTAGTATCGTGTATTCTTTTTCTTCCTTCGGCTGGAATTCTTGCAAGGTGTTTAAAAGTTCCATTAGGCCGGTTGT
>JBKBRK010000103.1:0-3045 GCA_046292245.1 Aquificaceae bacterium | reverse complement strand
AGCCCTTGACTATCCCTATAAGGTGCTAAAAGTAGAAGGCTTAAATGCCGATGCTTACATAACCACGGGCAATGTTCTGCGCCTCCAAAAGGAGATAAACAAAGCTATCAGATTGGTGGTTAGCTCTTCTATGGAGTTGTACCTTGAGGAAAACCCCAATAATTATCTTCAAGTGCCAGAGACCATAGGACCTACTATAAGAAGCTTGGCAGAAAGCCTCTCAAAGGATGCAAAAAATGACCAGGAAAGGCTTAAAAGGATAGTGGAATACTTTTCCAAAGGCTACCAATATACTTTAAAGCTTGAAAGGTATGAAGGAGATCCCCTTGAATACTTCCTTTTTGTGGCAAAGAAGGGAAACTGCGAATACTATGCCAGCGCCACAGCCCTGATCCTAAGGCTTATGGGAATACCAGCAAGGGTTGTAGGTGGTTATAAGGGTGTTTTGTGGAACCCCATTGGTAATTATCACATCATAACCAACTCCATGGCTCATGTATGGGTTGAGGCTTACGTGGATGGAAGGTGGTTAAAGGTGGATACTACGCCCCCCTACACGCCCCCTGCGGTAGAAAGGATATCTCGCCTTGCTATGGTAAGGGATTTTATAGTTAGCTTTTGGTACTCCAACATAGTGGGCTATTCCTCCGAAAAACAGATAAAACTCTTTTCAAACCTAAGACAGGGCATAAAAAGGGAGTTAAAGGTGGAAAACCTAAGGAAAAGGCTTTTACAAGTTATATTTTTTGCTTCTTCTCTCCTTTCCCTTTACATGGTTTCCCATCTACTGTTGAGGCTTAGAAAAACCCCAAAAAACCTGTTTTTGAAAACAAGAAGCCTTTTGGTAAAAGAAGGAATCATAAAAGAGGATGCCCTACCTGAGGAGATAATCTCCGCTTGCAAAGAGAAAGAGTACTACTCTTTGGTTAAGTTTATCTTGTCCCTCTACCAAAGGTACAGGTACTCACCCTATAAAATATACCCCGATGAGATAAGGGAGGGCTACAGGGCTTTAAAGAGGTTAAGAGAAATCATCCGTAATTCTGATCGCTCCTGACCTTTATGATGGTATGTACGTTTCCCCTTGGGCTAAAATCTCCTATAACTTCAAGGAACTTGGGCTGTAATGCTTCATATAGGGCTGAGTATATTTCGTTGGTAGCCTGTTCGTGGGATATGTACCTATTTCTAAACTTGTTTAGCCAAAGCTTCAAAGACCTAAGCTCCACTATTTTTTTTGCCGGTATGTACCTTATCCTTATGGTGGCATAGTCTGGATATCCAGACCTTGGACAAAGGCAGGAAAACTCAGGAAAGGTTATCTCTATCATATAATCCCTATGGGGCGTAGGATTGTCCCAAGCTTCAAGCTGGGCTTCTTCTATAGCTATCTCTCCATACTTCTTTTCCATAGAGATTTATTTTAAAACTTCATCGCACTTTAGCAATACATAATCTCCGTCAAATTCCCTACCCTTAAGGATAACTCTACAATTTGCAAGCTCTTGGGTATACTTTTCCTTGGTGATAAGCAAACCCTTTGCCAAGGATGGGTCTTCAAGGTTTTTTATGCATTTTCCCGAGTAATAGACTAATGCGGAATCCTCTGCCCTGTAAAAATAAACAGGCCCTTGGTAAGTCCTTATTGTAATCCAAGCCCTTGGCACAAACCTTTCTTGCTGGTATAGGTACAAGAGCATGGTAAGGGCTATAAGAGATAACAAAGATATAAAAACCGCAAGCTTCATATACCTTTCCCTTACCACGTGAGCAAGGAGTATGGCAAGGGGCGGGTAGGCAAAGAGGATATAGTGATGGAGCTTGTTTTTTGCAAGGCTGAAAAAGACCAGTACAAAGATAAACCAAAGGACCAAAGGCAACCATTCTCTTTTGAAGCCCTTTATAAGCCTTGTGTATAGGGGAAGGTACCAAAGGCTACCTACGGCTATGACCAGGGGATAGTAATAGAAGGGTGCAGGGTGTGTGGAGCGATGCCCTGTGTATCTCATTACGTTTTCATAGATGAAGAACCGGTAAAAGTATTCATAGCCGTACTGGAAAAACATAACCAAATACCAAGAAAAGCCAAGAAGTAAAAAGAGGATAAGCCCCTTTACCTTTAAAAAATCAAGCTTTCTCCTCCAAATAAGATAAACTCCAACCGCAAGCACCACACCCACAGGGCCTTTTGTTAAAAAGGCAAAGGAAAGACTTACCCATCCCCATGTGAACCTTTCTTTGAGAAAGGCATACAAGCCCAAAAAGGTAAAAAAAGTGTTTAACATCTCGGGCACAACAGCCCTTGCCTCTATCCAAACATGGGGAAAGGTTAAAAATATTATGCTCGCCCTTGGGGCTATTTCCTTGGAGTAAAAGCCCCTTGCCAGAAGATAGATCAAAACAGCAATGCCAAAGGCGGAAAAACCAGAGATCAACCTTGCGGAAAACTCATTAATGCCCAGTATTTGGGATAGAAGGGCTACAGACCAGTATAACATGGGGGGCTTTTCAAAGCGTGGTTGGCAGTTGTACATGGGGCTGATAAAATCTCCGCTTTTTAACATATGAAGGATGGCGCTCATATTCCTCCCTTCATCAAGGGAAGTAAAGGAAAGTATCCAGTTGCCCCAAAGGAGATAAAAAAAGGAAAGGGTCAAAAGTAAAGGGATACTACGAAAAAGCATAGCGCACCTATAGCCAAGCCCACTAAAACATCAAGGGGAAAGTGGGCACCCATATAGACCCTTCCGTAGCCTATAAGAAAGGGGTAGAGAACAATTATTGGCTTTAAAGGAACTGGCACATGCCCATAAAGACACAAGGCTATAGCCATTGACATGGAAGCATCCCCAGAGGGAAAGGACTTTAACCTTAGATCTTCCAAAAGATAGACCTCCGATAACAAAGAGGCAGGCCTTTTTGCCCTTACCGTATACTTTAACACCTTTACCACAAAAGCTTGAAGGAGCATCACCAAAAGATACTTTATAAGGCTTTCCTTCCAAAAGAGAAAAAACAACACCCCAACAAAAACGCCAAAGGATC
>JBKBRK010000102.1:0-3260 GCA_046292245.1 Aquificaceae bacterium | reverse complement strand
TGCCACCAAAAGGGTCTTTAGCCCCCAATCCTTGGCAAGATGGGCATAGTTATAGTTTCTTTTTATGGGTACAGCTATACCACCTGCACCTTCTACTATCAAAAAGTGGTATTTTTCAAGCATTTTTTTAAAGTGTTCCTTTAGGTCCTCTAAGGAAAAGTCCCTTCCTTCCTCTAAAATGCCTGCATAGGGAGCTAAGGGAAGAAAGTATCTGACGGGCACTGCCTCTTCAAGGGGTTGACCAGTTATAGAAGCCACCAAAGATCCATCTTGGGGCACATCTCTTACATCGGTCTCTATAGGTTTGAGATAGCCAACTTTTATACCTTTTTCCTTTAAAGCATAGGCAAGGTTGTAGCTAACAAAGGTTTTTCCCACTCCCGTATCGGTGGCGCTTATTAGTATAGCCTTCAGGGACATGTTTATATTCTAACACCTGTGTAAGAAAAGGTGTTTCCAGTTTATCATATAACCCTATGAAGATACTTAAGGGTCAGGAGATGCAAAAATTAGACCGCATAACCATAGAGGAGATAGGGGTGCCCTCTATCCTTCTTATGGAAAAGGCTGGGCTTTCTGTGGTGGAGGCTATAAGAAGAGAGTTTCCAGAAGCTAAAAGGGTTTTGGTGGTTGCTGGCAAGGGCAACAACGGAGGAGATGGACTTGTAGTAGCAAGGCATTTACATTTGATGGGCTACAGAGTATCTTACGTGCTTGCCCTTGGAGAAGACCTAAAGGAAGATGCCCTATTACAATACCAAATCTTGAAAAACTTAGGGCTTGAACCTTTAAAAGAGGTAAATTGGTCAAACTTTGACCTTATAGTGGATGCCCTTTTTGGTACGGGCTTTAAACCACCGGCAGCGGGTGTAGGGGTTGAATGGATAAACCTTATGAATAGTTCCCACATTCCCATAGTTTCCGTTGATATTCCTTCTGGACTTTTTGCGGACAGCGGAAAGGAGTATGAGCCTTCGGTAAAAGCCCATTTAACGGTTGCTTTCCAGTTTCCAAAGGTGTGCCATCTTCTTTATCCTTCCGCCAAAAGGTGTGGAAAGTTATATGTGGCAAACATTGGAATTCCACAAGGATTGGCAGAAGACATAAAAAGGGAGCTACTTTTAAAGGTAAAGGTTCCACAGAGAGAGCCCCATGTTCACAAGGGACTTATGGGACATGTGCTTATAGTAGGTGGAAGCACTGGAAAAACGGGAGCGGTCATAATGAGCGCCAGGGCGTCCACAAGAACAGGATCAGGCCTTGTAAGCGTGGGAATTCCGGAAGATTTGAATTCTATAATTGAAGCAAGCCTTGTGGAGGAGATGAGTATTCCTTTGAAGGGGAAGGGAAGGCTTTCCATAGAGGCTGCAAAGGATATTCTAAGCCTCCAAAATAGATTCTCCGCATTGGCGGTGGGTATGGGTATGGACAGATACAAAGAAGGACAAGCCTTTGTAAGGGAGCTTTTGTTAAACCTTGAAAAGCCCTTACTCCTTGATGCAGACGCCCTTAACAACCTTGCAGACCTTGGCGTAGAGTATCTACGAGAAGGAAAGGGCATAAGGGTAATTACGCCCCATGTGGGTGAGTTTGAAAGGCTGACGGGCTTGAAAAAGGAATACATAGTGGAAAACTTTATAGATGTTGCCCAAGAGTTTGCCCAAAAGTATGGATGTTATTTAGTGTTGAAATCTTCAAGGACTGTGATAGCCACTCCCGATGGCAAAGCCTATCTATCTACAAGAGGAACGCCCGCCATGGCAAAGGGCGGAATAGGGGATGTACTTTCGGGTATATTGGTGGCTTTGCTTGGCAGGAACTTGCCCATGGAAGATGCCCTAAGGCTTGGAGTTTTTCTCCATGGGCTTGCGGGAGAAGTGGCTGAGAAGAAAAAATACAGGGAAAGTTTGAGAGCCCTTGACCTTGTGGAAGCCATCCCAGAAGCCTATAATCTTATAGAAAATGAAGCCTTTGATAGTACTATCTTTTATATTCCTTAGTGGATGTGGGATATTACACATAGAGATAAGGGATAAAACTCCTGCGAAAACTACAACTCAAAGGCAAAAAGAAGATCTGCAAGAAAAGAAAAAAGAAGCTCCAAAACCATCACAGGAAAAACCAGCTTCCCTCAGAGTCCCCATGCCAGTGAAGGGAAAGACAACGCCTACGGAAAGGGGATATTACATCACTACCTCTTGTAATGAATTCTTTAGATCAGTAAGCGATGGGAGGGTTTTGTATGCGGGGGATGATATTAAAAATTACCGATGGATTGTAATGGTGGAAAGTAATGAGGGGTTAGTATATGTTTATGCTATGGTCGATAGCCTTTTGGTAAAAAGGGGAGAAGGTGTAAAAAGGGGACAACCCCTGGGCAAGGTGGGAAAGAATAAAGAGACTTGTGGCTTGCTTTTTGAAATAAGGGATCAGGAGGGAAGGCCTGTAAGCTTTGAGTTTATGCTATAATAAAGCTATGATAGACATAGCTTTTGCCCAGCAAACAGGACAAGGCGGAAGCCCCGTAGGTGCCCTACTTTTCCAGCTTATCTTCTTTATACTGCTCTTTGTGCTCTTTTACTTTCTCCTCATAAGACCCCAAAGCAAGGCAAGGAAAAGACACCAAGAGTTTTTAGCAAACCTCAAAAAGGGAGACAGGGTTATAACCAGTGGAGGTATATGGGGTACTGTGGTGGAGATAGGCGATGAGACGGTAACCCTAAAGGTGGATGCCAACACTCGGATAACCTTTACAAAGGAAGCCGTATCCCACTACCAACCAAACTACAAGAGGGAGGAAAAGGAGGAATAAAAATTTATCCTCACCGTTAGGGGTTATTAAAAAGGAAAAAAGGGAGGGCTCTCCACGAGGAAGAGCCTTTTGTTTTTAAAACTGGTAAGAGGCGCTCACATAAAAGCTTCTGCCGGGCTCTGGTATCTTAACGCCTGCGCTAAAGGGATTTCTCACATAAGAGAAGTGTTCAAAATATTTCTTGTCAAAAAGGTTTTCCACGCCCGCATTTATAGTAAAGCCCCTATAGTTCATTCCCGCCTTTAGGTTTACTATTCCATAGCCAGAGGTTTCTGTTTCCCTAAGGTCAGAATCCACCTTATTTTGTGTGGCGCTTGCCAAAAGCTCTGCCTCCGTGTACCACATGCCCGTGTCGTACCTAACTCCAAGCCTGCCCTTTAAAGGTGGCACCTCCGCCACATCCTTGTCGGTTATATTCAAGCTTGGCTTTGCATCCTTTCTCCCTTCT
>JBKBRK010000101.1:0-3310 GCA_046292245.1 Aquificaceae bacterium | reverse complement strand
GGCTTCTGGGATAGATTTTCTACCACAAAGGCATCCTTTGTTAAACTTATCCATGCCTTTCCTTCCCCATGCCTAAGTGAAGGCTTCCAAGGAAGCATTGGCAGCCTTCTTTTGGGTGTGAAAGTATCCAATAAGGAGGTAAGAAGCCAAGCCTACACCTTCCCAACCAAAGAAGATACCAAGCAGGTTATCAGACAGGACAATAAGGAGCATAGCAAAGAGAAAGAAAGAAAGGTAGGCGTAGAACTTAAAGGTCCATTGACCGAAGAGATTAGACATATAGCCGATGGAGTAGATAAAGATGAGGGTGGCAACAAAAGCGACCACGGAAGCGGTTATAGAAGACAAGGGATCAAAGTATAAGCCGAGGGATAGGGTGTAATCGCCAAGGGGCAGGAAGTGGTAGAGTTTAATGGAGAAAGGGTTTTGAAGAGCTTTGGAGGTAGCCCAAAGGGAGAAGACAAAGGAGAGGGCACCACCAAGCACGCATAGAAGGGCAGAAGCCATATCTCCTATTCTTGAGCCAAAGAGGCCTATGACAATAAAGGCTATTAAAGGTGATAGGAGTATTAAAAGCCCTTCCATTCTATTCCCTCAGATGCTTTATTTCCGAAGTGCCTTCGTATCCCTTTAGCCTAAATATGGCAACGATTAGACCCAAGCCCACAGCCACCTCCGATGCTGCCACAGCCAAAATAAAGAGGGCAAAAACCTGCCCCTCTATACCACCAACCATCCTATCCACACTGGCAAGGGCAAGATTAACTCCGTTTAGCATAAGCTCGGTGCTTATAAGCAAAGTTATAAGGTTCTTCCTTATAATAACACCAAGCATACCAGAAAGGAATAAAAAGATGCTTATAAGTATATAAGCTTTTTCTATACTCACTCTTCCTTCCTCCCAAGAAGCACTGCTCCTATCATAGCGGTCAATAGTATAACAGAAGCCACTTCAAGGGGAAAGAGATAAGTGCTAAAAAGCGATTTACCCACTTCCTTGATGTTATCCTTCCCTGCCACATTAACTTGGGCAAAGTCCCCCGTCAGTATGGCATAGGCAAAGATAGAAAAGACCACAAGCATTATGGGAAAGCCTATGAAAAACTCCCTCTTGTAAAAGCCCTCAAACCTTTTCACCTTTTCCCAAGGTACCGTGGTTATAACAAACACGTAAAAGACCACTATGGCTACCGCATATATGATAAGCTGTAAGCCCGCAAGTAGCTCGGCACCAAGATGCAAAAACATGCCCGCAACCGCCAGTACAAGACTTACAAAGGAAAGAATCGCATGCACTGGACTTTTTAGGAAAAGCACGCCCATGACCGACAAAAAAGCCCAAGAAGCCAGAAAACCAAATATTAACCACTCCATTCTATTTTCCCCCAAAGTTTTTCTCTGTGTTTGTCATCGGACCATATGCGGTCTGGTTCTCTGCCTCTCCTTTGCTTCCAATCTATAGAGTTCTCCTCAAGCCTATCCATATTAAGGACCGCAGACCTTCTGGTATAGCCCGCCAACTCATAAAGGTCTGTCATAGTAAGACAGCCCACAGGACAGGCATCTACACAAAGACCACAGAAAAGGCAGTTAAGCAGGTTCATATCAAACCTAACCACCTTTTTGGTACCATCGGGCATCTGCACCGCTTCTATTCTAAAGAGAGTGGGCATAGGACAGGCAGTCTGACACATATAACAAGCAACGCACCTACTTTTTCCCTTTTCATAACTCATAAACTTCTCTATAGCCTTCAAAGAGTCTGGTTCTGTTCCGTCCCATACAAAATGTCCATGGGCGCCCCTATACCTTTTCGGTGGTGTAAGCTTCTCAATGGGATAGTTGGTGGTTATAGGCTTGCGGAAAAGGTTTGTAAGAGTGACGGAAAGACCCTTTATAAAATCTATGAAAAATACCGTCTCCACAAGGTTTAAGAAAGCCTTTCTGTCTACCTTTTTGATTCCCATAGTGGGCTATTATTTTAAGCCACATTGAGTTTTCATGCAAAAGTTTATGATTTTACCCATACCCTACTCCACAAGGACCAAACCAGAATAAAGCCACTCCACACCCAAAAAGCCCCTTTTGGTTTCGTATTCCACAAGGCTTCCCACCTGCACTCTGTTATAAAAATTTTTAGAGACTTTAAACCCCTCACACCAGGGATTGTTTTTATGAAGTTCTGCAAGGATCAAGGTAGGACCTCTCTTTACACTTACATACTTTCTTTTCACAAGGTCCCTCTTTACCTCCACCATAGAATTATCAAACCTTCCGTTTATGTATGGAAGAAAAAACAAAGTTATAAAAAAAGAACACGTAAATAACACAAGGGAAGTTTTTAAAAACACCCTCTGCCCCATAGTAGCCCCACCTACCATAAACAGACAAAGGGCAAGGTAAAAAAGGGCAAAAGGGAAAAGAAGTTTAAAACCTGTAAAAAGCATATTCAACAGGCAGACAGGCTGATACTTGTAAAAGCCTCCTACAATACCTACTATGATTAAAAGAATAGTTAGGGCTATGGGAAGCTTAAAGGTTAGCCAGTCTCTCAAATCTCCCCTGTAGTTTTCCGCAGGTGTAACACCATTTAAAAGATTTAGCAGGTCTTTGAGAACATCAAGTGATCCAAAGAGCCTTTCCTTTTCCACTTCAGAAGGCCCTTTCCTTATATACCAACCTATCCTAAGTAGATTTCCCTTTATCTCAAACCAACTTATGCGAAACCCTTCAAAAAGCCTGTCCACCAACTCTTCAAACCCCGCCAAGCCAAAAAGCCTATTAACCCAGGCTTCATCCTCGCACTCAAGGGCTAAATTCTTATATTTTCTTTGAAACAAAGCCTTGTCAAAAAAATCACTTTCTCTTAACTTCATATAACCAAGTGTAGCCACTGGCACCTGAATTATAAGGCTGTAAAAACCCTTTGGTCCCTCCGTGAGAAGCGTGATGTCCATATTTTCATAAGAAAGACGAGCAACAGGTTCTATAAAATATCTATGACCCACAACCCTTGCCCCCAAAGAATTGTAGTATTCAAGCCTATCTTTTCTGTATTTGTATAGGAGAAGCACCACCAAAACAAAGATTGGCACTATCAGAATATATTCCATCCCCACACCCTTCCTAAGGCATTATATTCCAAATACTGCAAGATTTTTTTACATCCCACACCGTTCAGATACAACTGAATATTTAAACTTTGAACCTTGAATTTTTAAACTCTTTACATCCCACACCGTTCAGATACAACTGAATATTTAAACTTTGAACCTTGAATTTTTAAACTCTTTACATCCCACACCGTTCA
>JBKBRK010000100.1:0-3410 GCA_046292245.1 Aquificaceae bacterium | reverse complement strand
ATAGGGCATCCCCTTAGTTCAAAATCTACCTTTACAAAGTCTCCCACGGGCTTGGAGTGGGGGTTTACCTCGTAATGTCTGTAAGAATATACAGAAGAGTAAACTTGAGAGAAGTCCTCAAAGTTCCTTGCCGACTGGATACCACCGGAGACAGCGCAGGCACCTATGGCAACCAAAAGCTTAGAACTTTCCCTTATCTTTTTTATCCTTTCTTCTTCTTCTTTTGTGGATATTGAGCCTTCTACAAAAGCCAAGTCAAAATAATCCCAACGGTTTGAGGAAGAAGCCTCAAGGAAGTATTCAACGCTTATTATCCTTGAAAGCTCCAAAAGCTTCTCTTCAAGCTCAAAGAAGGCAAGCTGACAACCATCGCAAGAGGAAAACTTGAAGACCCCTACCTTCATACCTCCTTCCTCTCAAAGTACTCCTTTATAAGGTCGTACCTAAATATGGGACCATCCTTGCATACAAAGTAGGGACCTATCATACAATGGCCACATGTGCCCACAGAGCACTTCATATGCCTTTCAAGGGAAGCGTATACGCTATCTTCATCTATACCCTTTTCTTTCAAAAGGGGAATACATGCCTTTACCATCGGGTCTGGACCACATATAAAGACTATTGTGTCCTTTTCTAAATCAAGCTCCTTTAATAGGTCTGTTATTAAGCCTACCTTGCCTTTCCATTGGAGGTGGGGATTGTTTAATACTATTCTAAAATCTACCCTATTGTTCCAATCTTCGTAAAGGTACCTATACAGTAAGCTATCGTAATCCTTGGCGCCGTATAGGTGTATAAGCCTTTTTACAGGGCTTTTTATGGCTTCTTCAAAAACCCATCTCGTTGCCGCAAGCCCCAAACCGCCAGAAATTATAAGAAGGGTCTTCCCATAAGCTCTCTCTAAATCCCACCGATTTCCATAGGGACCTCTCCAATAAAGAAGATCCCCTTCTTTTAGACTGTCTATATGCTTAGTTACATCTCCAACAGCCCTTACAGTGTGAACCACGTAGTTTTCTCCTTTGCTGGCTATGGTTATGGGGGCTTCTCCCTTCCCAAAGGCATAAAGCATGTTATACTGGCCAAAGACCGCAGACTCCTCTGTAGCTATATGAAAGGTATATATACCTTCGCATTCCTTTATAACCTTTTCTACCCTTCCCGCCTTCAAAAGGTACGGGTTTTTAACCAGCAACTCTTTTTACCTCCTGTCTTATATCTATACCCACCGGGCACCAGGTTATACATCTTCCACATCCAACGCACCCAAAGGTATCAAACTGCTCTATCCAATAGGCAAACTTATGCATAAGCCATTGTCTGTAGCGGGAGTGTACGCTTTGCCTTAGGTTAAAGCGATGGACAGTGGCAAAGGAAGGAGAAAAGCAAGAATCCCAAACTCTTACCCTTTTACTTTCCCTTAGGTCTATAGTGTTTTTCTCCAAGATATCAAAGCAAAAGCATGTGGGGCAAACCTGTGTGCAAGAGGTACAGGCAAGACATCTCTTCTCTACGGGTTCCCAATAAGAGCTGTCCATTCTGCTGTAAAGCTTTTGTGGAACCTCTCTTATGTTAAATAAAGATTCCATGGCTTCTTCTAAAGCCCTTATCTTTTTTTCCCTTTCCTCAAAATCCTCCTTTTTTGCTTCCCTTTTTGTTTTCAAGGATACTAAAAGCTCCTCTCCCTTTTTAGAGCCTGCTCTTATAAGAAAGCGACCTTCAAGTTCTGTTATAAGAAGATCATAGCCCTCCTTTGGAACTGGTCCCGTTTCCATAGTTTTACAAAAGCAGGTTAAAGTGGCATAGGTGCATTCCACAGCCACAAGGAAAAGATTAGACCTAAGCCTTTGGTAGTAAGGATCCTCAAGAAAGACTCTATCAAGGATCTTTATAGCCCAAAGGTCGCAAGCCCTAAGGTCAAAGAGGCATATTTTATCCTCTGGATATACCTCTTCAAAGACCAATCCCTTTTGGGAGGCTTTGACCTTTATAAGGGTCAATTCTGGTGGATGAAGAAGGCTCTTCGGTGAATTGGCAGGATGGGTATAGGTAAAGTAGCCTTCAGCCTTTTCTAAGGAATAAAAGCCTGGGGCTTCTGTATTTCTGTAGCCAAAGGCTATGTTCTCAAAGCTACCAACTTCTTTATAAAGGATTACACCATCCTTAAGGGTTGGGGCGATAACCTTGTAGTCTTTCTTTAGCTTCTCAAAGAGTTCCTTTAAGCCTTCTATTGTTGTTGTGTAGCCTTTTCCTTTGCCTTCCACCTTAGATATTCCTCAATAAAGGGGTCTATTTCACCATCCATAACCGCAGATATGTTGCCTATCTCAAGCTCCGTTCTTAGGTCCTTTACAAGCTGGTATGGTTGAAAGACATAAGACCTTATTTGGTGGCCCCAGCCTATGTCTGTCTTTTCTCCCTCGAGGGCTTTCTTCTTTTCTTCCAACTTTTGAAGCTCTAACTGATATAGCTTTGCCTTCAAAAGCTCCAAAGCCTTCAGTCTGTTTTGCAATTGAGACCTTTCTTGTTGGCAAGAGACCACTATACCCGTTGGCTTGTGTCTTATTCTAACTGCCGTGTCCGTTTTATTAACATACTGACCTCCCGCGCCGCTTGCCCTAAAGGTTTCCATCTCTATGTCCTCTTCCCTTATCTCTATCTTTATGCTTTCATCTATCTGGGGCATAACGGATACAGAGGCAAAGGAAGTATGCCTTCGGGCGTTGGCATCAAAGGGTGATATTCTCACAAGTCTGTGAACACCTTGTTCTCCCTTCAGATAACCATAGGCGTAAGGTCCCTTTATAAGTATGGTGGAGCTTCTTATACCCGCCACATCGTCGGGGTTTATATCTACCACCTCCACTTCATAGCCCTTCTTTTCCGCCCACCTTCTGTACATCCTTAGAAGCATACTTGCCCAATCGCAAGCTTCCACACCACCTGCACCCGCCTGTATGGTAAGGTAGGCATTCTTTGGATCCATCTCCTCCGAGAGAAAGGCTTGTATCTCCAAGCCTTTTAGATTTTCCTCTATGCTCTTTGCCTCTTCATGGACCATCTGGAGGGTCTCAAGGTCTTCCTCGGGAGTTATCTCCAAAAGCTCCTCTAAATCCCTTATGCCCTTTTCTAATTTTTCAATCTCTTCTATCTTTTCCTCTATCCATCTTCTCCTTTGGGTAAGGCTTTTTGCCCTTTCATTATCATTCCAAAAGTCCGCAGAAGCCATTCTTCTGTCTATACTTTCCAACTCTTCTTTGAGAGCCTCCAAATTAAAGGCAGACTTTATATCCTCAAACTTTTCTCTTATCTCTTCTACTTTCCCCTTTATCTCTGCTAACATAGGATTTAAATATAATCCAACCTTCTTATCTTGCTTACCACCTCTTCTATTATCCAATCGGGCG
>JBKBRK010000099.1:0-3492 GCA_046292245.1 Aquificaceae bacterium | reverse complement strand
TTTGGTGCCGGCGGCAACAGGGACAAGACCAAAAGACCTTTGATGGGAAAGGTGGCACAAAGTTTGGCAGACCTTGTGATCATAACTTCTGACAATCCAAGGTTTGAAGAGCCCATGTACATTATAGAGGATATACTCAAGGGCATTGAAAACAGGTCAAAGGTGCTAATAGAAGAGGACAGGAAAAAGGCTATAGAGCTTGCCATAAGTATTGCCAAGGAGGGGGACGTTATAGTAGTGGCGGGCAAAGGGCACGAAGACTACCAAGAAATAAAAGGGATAAAATATCCCTTTAAAGACTCTGATGTTGTTAAGGAGGCTTTGGGTGTGTGATTTTGAAACTCTCCATTATAGCCTAAGGGATGAGCTATTGAACCTATACAAGGAGGCGGAAAGCCCCCAGCCAAGGGTAAAGATAGCCCATTTAAAAAGTGCCAAGTTATGCGGTTTGGCTAACCTTGCAAAGCTTATACTCTACTTTGAAAGGGAAGGCCACCTGGTGGTTGTAAACAAAGATGAAAACTACAAAGAATGGGAGATACAAATAGAGCCGGGCATCTTTGATTTGATTTTTGGATACGGGTGAGGGGATAAAGCTTTAACTTCCCACTAAGCGTGGGCTTATCTTTACAAAGGGATAGCTTCTAAGTCTTGCGGGAATCCTTTTACCCCTAATATCTACCTTCACAGAAAAGCCTTCTTGTCTGTATTCCACATTCACAAAGCACAAGCCTATACCCTTCTGAAGAGTTGGAGAAAAGGTACCACTGCTTACATGACCTATTTCTTTGCCTTCGTAAAAAATACCGTATCCTTCCCTTGGCACTCCCCTTTGGAGAAGTTCCACACCAAAAAGCTTAAACTTTATGGGCTTTTTCAAAAGCTCTTCCTTTCCTATAAAATCCTTTTCAAGGTCTACATACCTATCCAAGCCTGCTTCAAAGGGTGTTATATCTTCGGAAATTTCATGCCCATAAAGAGGCATACCCGCCTCTATCCTTAGCACATCCCTTGCACCCAAACCGCAGGGAATACAATCCTTTAAAAGCTCTTCAAAAAGCTCCAAACCTTTGGATACTTCTATGTATATTTCAAAGCCATCCTCTCCCGTGTATCCCGTGCGAGAGACGATATTACCATCAAAAACTCCAAAGTGATAGTACTTCAAACCCTCAATGGGGTAGTACTTTTTCAAAAGCTCCACTGCCTTTGGTCCCTGAAGGGCTATCTGTAAGGTCCTTTTGCTAATATCCTCCACTTCTATGCCCTTTTCTGTAAGTCCCTTAAATACCTTATCTTTATTGGCAGAATTCACACATAGAAAAACTTCCTCCTCCGATAGCTTGTACAGAGTTATATCATCCTTTACGCCGCCCTTTTCGTTCATTAAAAGGTTATACTGGACCCTAAGGGGTTTAACCTTGTCTATCCTTCTTGAAGTTAGATGATCAAGGCTTTTTATTCCCTTTTTTATCAAAAGCCTTCCCATGTGGGATATATCAAAAAGCCCACGGGTATTCCTTACAGCCCATACCTCTTCCTTTATAGAAGAGTATTCCACTGGCATCTCCCAGCCGGCAAAGGGGATAAACTTGGCACCAAGCTTTTTATGAAGAGAATAAAGAGGAGTATGCATATTAAAATTTTAACTTATGCTAAGCAGATACATACTTTCCAATTATTTGAAAACTTTTTTGATGATCTTTTTGGTGATCTTTGGTATTATTTACATTTATCTGCTAAGTGAGTTCTTTTTAATCTTTAAAGAGAAAAGTTGGTATATCTTTCTATCTTATACTTTAAATCTGCTACCCATCGTTTTCTTTTATATTAGCTCCTTCGTGGCAGGGCTTGCCCTTGTGGTCTCTTTTAGAAGGTTTATCCAAAGAAAAATAGACCTGCTTTCCCAAAGCTTTGGTGTATCACCCCTTAGATTTTCCTCAATAGTCCTTTTCTTTTCCCTTTTCCTGTCCCTTTTAAACCTCTTTGGAAGCTATAACCTTTATCCAAAAAGTCATAAGAACCTTTACAGAATAGAAAAGGAACACAAAAAGGCAAAGGAGCTGGAAAAGGGCGTAGTTAGGAACCTGTGGCTTATAGAAGAAAAAAACGGCATCAAAGCCTTTTATCATTTTGATCTTGTGGATGTTTCAAGCGGTCTTTTGATGGGTTTTTACAGGCTTAAGGTAGTGGAAAGCTCTATAAGTGAAGTGATCACTGCAGAAAAAGGGGAATGGAAGGGCGAGGTTATAGAGTTGAAGGAAGCTCATTTAGAAGACCTTTTAAAGGGTGAGGAATCAAGCCAGAAAATCACCCTTAACTACATAAACCTTTCCCATATAGAGCCCCTTGCGGAAAGACCAGAGCACCTGGCTATAAAGGAGCTTTTTCTGCTAAGCTTTATAGGTAAAGAGATAGGTATAAACCAGCGGCATTACCTTTATGAAATAGCAAGGAGGCTTTTAAATTCAGTTTTTACTTTCTTTTTAAGCCTTGTGGTAGTTTGGGCTTGTTTAAGGTGGAGACGCCTTGAGTGGGCTCTTTTATCTTTGGTGGCGGTTTTCTTCTTCCATTGGCTTTTGCTTATCCTTATAAGGTCTTTGGTGGAAAATACTGGGGTAAGCTTTAACCTTTTACTTTTTATCTACCTTCCTATTCCTCTGATCTCTTTAAAAGCTCTCTACGATCTTGCTAAAGGCTTCAGGGTCTAAGCTGGCACCGCCTACAAGGAGACCATCCACATCCCTTTTGGCCATAAAATGGGAGGCATTTTGGGGATTTACGCTTCCACCGTAAAGGACTCTTGTCCTTCCTTCATGTTTTGGGTTTAGGGTGTATAAAAGGTCCTTTATGAAGGCATGCACCAGCTGGGCATCCTCTGGGGTGGCGGGATTCCCCGTGCCAATAGCCCACACGGGCTCATAGGCAATGTCTATGCTGTCTGTAAAGGACTCTATGCTCGAAAGGGCAAGCCTTATCTGGGTTTCCACAACCTTGAAGGTTAATCCTGCTTCCCTTTCCTCTATCCTTTCCCCCACGCACAAAATGGGACTTATACCTTCCTCAAGGCAGGCGGTAAGCTTTTTGTTTATCAGCTCGTCAGATTCTCCAAAGATCCATCTCCTTTCCGAGTGCCCCACTATAACGTAGGAAACACCAAGATCCTTTAACATGCTTAGGGATATCTCTCCGGTAAAGGCTCCCTTCCTCTCATGATAACAGTTCTGGGCGCCAAGCTTAACTCCCTTATCCTTTAACATCTCATAGGCTACGCACAGGGAAGTGAAGGGTGGGCATAGGAGAATTTCCCTATCCTTTACATCTTCCACAAGGGGTAGGAATTTTTGTAGGTATTGTACAGTCTGTGAAGGTGTAAGGTTCATCTTCCAGTTGGCGGATATGAGTTTCATAAGGATATTATAGCAAATAAACGCTGAGTGAAAAATTATCCTTTGTAAGGGGCCATTGACCGCCGCAAGGAATTCAAAATTC
>JBKBRK010000098.1:0-3573 GCA_046292245.1 Aquificaceae bacterium | reverse complement strand
GTAAGGCAAAGAGTTCTGCCATAAGGTCTGGGTCAAATCTTATAAGTATGTTGCCAACGAAAACAAAAAGTTTTCCTATATCCCCAGATCCTTGCCCGCTTATCTTTCTTTGGCTTTTCCTTACCACAAGGTCGTTTATGGGCACATAATCCACCCTAATCCCTAATCTTTTATAAGCCCTTATAACGGGCTGGGAAAGCTTTCTATAGGCTTCCTCTATCTTAAAGGGCACCTTGCTCTTTGAAAGCAAAAGCTGATAAAAGACTTGCCCGGGAGCCAAAAGCACAGCACCTCCACCTATCTGGCGTCTTATTATACCTATTCCCAGTTCTCTGCACCTTTTGATATCTATGATATCTTCAGCTTTGTCAAAGTATCCCAAGCTTATGTAAGTATCCTTTGGCTCACAAAGGATCAAACCTTCATATCCCAACTGCGCCATAGCGTGGAAAAGGGTAGTAGATAGCATGCAAGGCAATTTACCAAGTTTATAAAACTTCATAAAGTTTTAAAATATACGCTTCGCGGGAAATTTCCCTTTTCATCTGTAGCGCAGGCATCCCTATAAAAAAGTCTGGAGTCCTGAACTACCAAAATTTTAAATTCCTTGATGGCGGCCAATAAACTACCCCTACAAAGAATAATCCTTCACCCGACGTATAAAGTTTTAAAATATTACTATGAACGCCGAAGAGAAAGAAATTGTACTTTCTTATATGCCGTTGGTACAGCAGATAGCTTATAGTCTCCATAGGCATTTGCCTTCTTCTGTGGACGTCAGAGATCTAATAGGCCATGGCGTACTTGCCCTTATAGAGGCTATTCCAAAGCTTGATAAGAATAAAAATCCTACCGCCTATCTTAGATTAAGGATAAAAGGGGCTATGTATGATTACTTAAGAAGTCTTGATTTTGTTAGCAGAAGTATAAGGACAAAGGAAAAGAATATAAGACAAGCTATTGAAAAGCTTAGTATGGAAAAGGGTGAGGAGATAAGCGATGAAGAATTGGCAGAATTTCTTGGAGAAAGTTTGGAAAAGTTGGAGGAGGATTTGAAAGCTATAGGTTTTTCTTATTTGATTAGCCTCGAGGAGGTCTTTAGAGAGGGGAGAAGCTACGAGGAGATCTTTGAAAGTAAAGAGGAAGGTCCGGAAGAACTGGTTATAAAAAAAGACCTAAGGGAAAAATTGTTAAAAGCCATTGAAGAGCTTGATTACAGAGAAAAACTCATTATACAGCTTTTGTACTACGAAGAATTGCCCTTAAAAGATGTGGCAAAAATCCTTGGAATATCTATAGCAAGGGCTTGTCAAATAAAAGGTGTTGCCTTTGAAAAACTTAAAAAATCTTTATCCTCTCTTGTATAGTTTTTAAGCAAACAGCTCCCATCTTACCTTAACTTCAAAGTGGCAAGGGTTATAATGCCAAGAAGTATAGAGATTATCCACATCCTTACCACTATCTTTGGCTCTGGGACACCTGAAAGCTCAAGGTGATGGTGAAAGGGAGCCATTTTGAAGAGTCTTTTACCTTTGGTGATTTTGAAATAAAGCACCTGCAAAATAACCGACAAGGTTTCAAAAACAAAAACACCCCCCGCTATAGGTAAAAGAAGCTCCGATTTTGATATAAGGGCTATCACACCAAGCCCAGCTCCAAGGGACAAGGCTCCCACATCTCCCATAAAAAGCTGTGCAGGAAAGGTGTTAAACCATAAAAACCCAAGCCCAGCACCCACTATGGCAAAGCATAGTATAGCCAAGTCTCCTGCATAAGGTACATAAGGAATGTTTAGATAATTGGCTATGCCCATATGGCCTACGGCGTAAGAAACAACCCCAAGGGTTGCCGCGGTGGTCATAACGGGACCTATTGCCAAACCATCCAGTCCATCGGTAAGATTGACTGCGTTAGAAGCGGCAACTATAACCAGCATGGCAAAGGGTACATAAAATATGCCGAGTTCTAACTGAAGCTCTTTAAAAAGAGGAAAATAAAGCTTTGAATTTACATTACCATGAAGGTAAATGAACAAAGAGGTAAGGCATGCAACAAAAAGCTGGGCTGCAAATTTTCTTTTGGCGGATATGCCCTTTTTGTTTTTTAACTTCACTATATCGTCCCAAAGGCCTATAAGGGCAAAGCCCAATATGCAGAAGGATATTATCCAAAAATACACAAGGTCAAGCCTCATAAGTAAAAGGCAAGAGAGAAGAATAGAAAGCACTACTATAATCCCGCCCATGGTGGGCACATACCTTTTTACCAGATGTCCTTCGGGGGTGTATTCTCTAACATAGCCTTTAAAGAGCCTTTGAAGGGCTTTCATCCTTTCCATAAAAAGGGGTGTAAGGATAAGGGTTATGGCAAAAGCCACCAAGAGGGCAAGGAAGGACCTAAAGGTTATATACTTAAAGACGTTAAAGGCAAAGAAGTAATCCCTTAGGTATAGGGCTATATGGTATAGCATCTTAGCACCTGTTTCTGCTTAAAAGTCTATCTAAGATTATAGCTGCGGCGTTTCTTACAGAAAGGTGGTTCCAATCCCCCGCCCCATAGATGGGCTCAAGGATGTGGTCAAGGGTACTCATAAGGGATGGAGGAATGCCATAGCCCGTGCCAAAGACTATGAGGAAATCCCTTTCCCTTTTGTGTATCTCCTCCGATAGCTCCTTGTAAGATATGGTATTGGGATAAGTTCTTGCGTCGGTGCCTACTATCACGGGTTTTTTACCCCTCTTGGAAAGGATATCCTCAATAACCTCATCAAAGGTATAGCACAGCTTTACCAATTTAACTATTTCGTTCCTTGTAGGATTTGCTTTATACCCCTCTTCCGAAAGCCAATACTCTATCTGCTTGTTTATTATAAGCCTTTGTCCGTCCACGGGTTGAACTATATAATAGGTGTTTATCTCATAAGCCCTTGCAGGTCTTGCTATATCGTGTAAGTCCATGGTAGTGAAGGAGGTTATTATGGTTTTTCCCTCTCTGTCCATAGCTGGGTAGTGGAGCAAGGCTATGAAGAGATTATGGTTTATCATGAAATTTTTATTATAGCATACTGATTTAACGGGGATAATCTATAGAACAGAGTGTTTCAAAAATAGCCCCTTTTATTAGCTTATAATAGGGCTTTGGTGCATAAAAAGATATTCAACACAAACTCCACCCACAATAACTTACTACTCCACACACCTTTAACACGCATAACTCTCAGCTACATATAACATATCCATAATACTCAACACACGCCAAGTGAGAAATTCAAAAAAGTTCAGACACAAGCCCATCAATAAAAAAGGCGGTGGGGCTATAAATAAATACGGGATGTTGATGGTGGAGTTATGCCATAGGGAAGGGTGGTATATGAGTTGAAAAGGAAAAGGCAGGTGGTGTAAAGCTTTGGGAGGTTTCTTTGATGATAAATAATTTCTCACTCAGCGTATTTCTGCTTTAATATTTTATAATGATCCTTAAAAATATAAACTTAGCCCCCTATACCACTATAAGGATAGGGGGAAGTGCCAAGTACTTTTGCCAGCCTAAGAGCTTGGAAGAGTTAAGGGGGGT
>JBKBRK010000097.1:0-3575 GCA_046292245.1 Aquificaceae bacterium | reverse complement strand
ATATCCAAGGATGGTCAAGGTCTTGAAAACTTTCCCCTACAACCCTTAATTGCCTTTTGGCATCTCTTCCGGCGGAAACAAGGGTTTCCAAAAGATGCTCTCTTGTAATGTGGAAAGAACAAGAATAAACTGCAAGGTAGCCGCCAGGTTTTGTAAGTTGTATACCTCTTAGCATAAGTTCCTTATACCCCCTTAAGGCGTTGGGAACCGCTGCCCTATTCTTTGCAAAGGATGGTGGGTCAATAACCACCACGTCAAAGCTTTTACCCTTTACAATTAAAACCTTTAGGATATCAAAAAGGTTTGCCTCCACCCACTCTATCCCCGACAAGCCGTTTAACTGGGCATTTTTCTTTCCCAACTCCAAAGCCTGTGATGAGATGTCTACAGCCATCACATAACTGGCTCCAGCCTTTTTCATACTTAGGGCAAAACCTCCCGAATGGCAAAAAAGGTCAAGGCACTCATCCCCTGGCTTTACGAGGGATCTTATAAGTTTTCTTGCTCTCCTTTGGTCAAGGAAAAAGCCCGTCTTTTGACCACCGGGAATATTTACATAGAACTTAAGGTCATGCTCCCATATGATAATCTCCTCTGGCACCTCTCCATACAAAACCTTTTCTTCTCCCTCAATTTCTTCCACAGAAGCCACGTACTCGCTAACCTTTTTATATATACCCTCTGGTTTTAAAAGGTCTATCAAGACAGGAATTATCCAGTCTTTTAACTTGCTCATGCCAAAGGTGGTAAATTCCACTACCACATAAGGACCATATACATCCACCACAAGCCCCGGCAGAAGGTCTCCTTCCGAATGGATAAGTCTATAGGCGTTGCTGTCAAGGTATAGCCTTTTCCTGTACTCAAAGGCTTCTTCTATTCTTTTTCTTATCAGATCCTTGCTTATGGGCTCTTCCTTCTTGAAGGATAGTATCCTTACGCTTATGTTGGCTTGTGGGTTTATATAGCCGTAGCCAAGGAATTTGCCCGAAAAGTCCCTGACTACTACAAAGTCCCCCTTCTCTGGCTTTTTAGAATAGCCTATTATCTCGGGTCTATAAACCCAAGGGAAAAAGCCCCTTATCTTGTCCTCTACCCCAGGCTTTACCCTTACCTGTATCATTCGTAATTTACAAGCATCCTCCTTGCCACCTCCCTTGCCTTCTCTTTGCCCACCAATTTTTCTGCTAACCTTAGGCCAAACTCAAGGGCTGTGCCGGGACCTTGGCTGGTGATAAGGTTTTCATCTTCTACCACCCTCTGATTTACAAATTGAGCAGGTTTTATCTCTTCTACAAGGGAAGGGTAGACGGTTGCCCTTTTGCCCTCAAGTACACCAAACTTGGCAAGGGCTGTTGGTGCTGCGCATATAGCTCCAATAAGCTTTTTCTTATCTTGCATAGCCTTTATGAGCCTTTCCACCCTTGGGTCAGCCTTTAGCCTTTCCACACCGCCCGCACCGCCTGGAAGAATTACCAAATCAAGCTCTTTGGGGTTTAAGTTATCTACAGTAGTATCTGGAACTATCTTTACATCTCTTGCGCTGGGCACTGGGTCTGGCGTAAGCCCTGCTATTATAACCTCAACACCAGCCCTCCTTAAAACATCAATGGGGGCAACTGCTTCTACCTCTTCAAAGCCCTCTGCCAAGATTATAGCCACCTTTGCCATCTTAAACACCTCCTATCTTATTATCTCCCTTTCTCTAACGCGTGGGTCTATGATAGCCAAAAGGATGTCCGCTATTAAGTTCCCTATTAATAACATTATAGTCCCGATATAAAGTCCGCCCATTACAAGGAACAGGTCTTGGGATAACACGGCATCCAACATAAGGGTACCAAGTCCGGGCCAGCCCACTATTATTTCAATTAGAGCTGCACCCGAAAGAAGCCCTGCTATCTCATAGCCTATTAGGGTTGTAAAAGGGTTCATGGCATTTTTTAGAATATGCTTTATTATCACCCACTGGGATACACCCTTTGCCCTAAGCATGACCACCATGGGGCTGTTCTTTATCTCTATAACGCTGCTTCTCATAAGCCTTATAAGCCCTGCCGATGAAACCAAGGTAAGCGTGAGAACGGGCACAAACATATGGGCAAGAAGGTCTATAACTTTACCAAAAAGGCTAAGCTCATGGAAGTTGGGACTATGGACACCTCCCACAGGTAGATTGCCCCTTTTGGAAACAAGGAAAAGGACCAAAAAGGCCAAGAAAAAGGAAGGAAAAGACATAAAAACATAGCTGTAAGCCCTTATTATCTTGTCGGGAAGTTTATCCTCCTTTAAGCCTGCCCAAAGGCCCAAGGGTATGGCTATAAGCCAAGAGAGCAAAGTGGCACTCACCGTTAAAAGGAGAGTGTTTCCTATGCGTTCCCCTATAAGCTTTGAAACGGGGGCATGGTACTGAAAGCTATAACCAAGGTCAAAGGTAAAAGCAGAAAAAAGCCACCTAAAGTATTGCACAAAGAAGTTTTGATCAAGCCCGTACTGCCTTTTTAGGGCTTCAATGGTCTCTTGGGATATTTGGGGGTTTAACCTAAGCTGGTCAAGGTAATCCCCCGGCGCCAACTTTATGATAAGGAAGGATAAAAAGGTGACTCCTAAAAGGGTTATAAAGGAATGAAAAAGTCTGTAGGCTAAAAACCTAAACATCAGAAGTAATTGGCTATGAAGTGTTTAACTTGGGAGAAGTACCTATCTATCTCTTCCTTATGCTTGCTCTTCACATATCTAAGAAGCTTATAATCATCCCAATAGCCTATCAAAGGCAACTTATCGGGAATAGAATCTCTGTCTTCTATAAAGTAGAGCAAAGCAGATATAAGGTCTCTCCTTGCTTCATCCCTTAGGTCAAATTCCTCATCGTAAAGGATCCTAAAAAACATCTTTGCATCCAATATAAGGTTTCTTACGTACTCCATGGTGGGAGAAACACGGGAGAGTTTTTCTTCAAAGAGCTTCTTTAGTTCCTTTATATCTATATCTCTGTAGTATTTCCTTAGCTTTTCCTCCATGGGATTTTTATTATAGCAAATCACTGCGCCCAATGAAGGCTTCCCTCTCGTAGGGGTGGCTTATTAAAACCTTTTGTAAGGACGTACAGACATATACATAGATTTTTTATAAACACGCTGGGTGAATGTAGGAACAACTCACGAATTGTCCCCCTTGGGTAGATAGCGTACGCCTTTACATACCACTTGATTAAGTTTTATCGGGATAATTTAAATTGCTTACACATATAATTCTCGCTTAGCATGTTTTAAAGTATTTTTTTGGAAGCCTGAGTTACCAAAATTTTAAATTTTTTGTGGCGTCAATAAACTACCCCTACAAAAGGATAACTTTTCACCCAACATATAAGGGGAAATGATACTAAAACCTTAGTCATTTTTGACACAGCCTCAAAAACCCCCTTGACAAATTGGGGGGGAGATAAAATATAAGCTAAAAGGAGAGTGTTGCCATGAGAAAGGTAGAGTACCTCTTGGCACTTCTGCTAATGGGCTCCTTCGCACTTTTAGCCCTCGGCTTTTATCAAATCTTTAAGCCAGGACAGCAGACAGTCC
>JBKBRK010000096.1:0-3658 GCA_046292245.1 Aquificaceae bacterium | reverse complement strand
TACCATCTATCCTTTGAAAGGTTTTATAATTTAAAAACAAATATCAAAAAGGAGGTAAAGCTATGCCCGTACATAAGCTACAACCCAGAGACCATCTAAAGCCTTCCAACCTTAATGGCATCTCCAACGAACAGATAGAGCCCCACTTTGAAGCCCACTATAAGGGCTATGTGGCCAAGTACAACGAAATTCAAGAAAAACTGGCAGACCAAAGCTTTTCCGACAGGGGTAAGGCTAACCAAAACTACTCCGAGTACAGAGAGCTAAAGGTAGAAGAAACCTTTAATTACATGGGAGTGGTCCTTCATGAGCTTTATTTTGGACACCTTGGTCCAAAGGGGTCGCCTTCCGAAGCTCTAAGGAAAAAGGTGGAAGAAGATTTTGGCTCTTGGGATGCCTGTGTGCAGGAGTTAAAGGCTGCGGGAATAGCCTTTAGAGGGTGGGCGATCCTTGGACTTGACATTTTCTCGGGAAGATTGGTAATAAACGGCTTGGATGCCCACAATGTGTATAACTACACAGGGCTTATACCTTTGATAGTGCTTGATACCTACGAGCATGCCTATTACGTAGATCAAAAGAACAAAAGACCCCCTTACATAGACGCCTTCCTCCAAAGCCTAAACTGGGATGTTATAAACGAAAGGTTTGAAAAGGCTATGAAAGCCCACGAAGCTTTAAAAGACTTTATAAGTCTTTGTTGCTAAAGAAAATGAGTTTAGAGCTGATGGTCATTTTGCCCATCTTTTAAAATTTTAGCATAGTCTAACTTGGAGTTTTTGAAACAGCCTCTCTTGCATAATTAACTTTATTGATGTATCATTATAGGATATTGAAAACCTTGTAAAGGAGGGAATGCCATGACCAAAGCAGAGCTTGTTTCAGCCATAGCCAAAGGGGCGGGTATAACCAAAAAGCAGGCAGACGCCGCCCTAAAGGCTGCAATTCAGGCAGTCTCTGGAGCCCTAAAGAAGGGTGAAAGGGTCGCAGTGCCCGGGTTTGGTATCTTTGCGGTGCGCGAGAGGGCAGCAAGAAAGGGCCGCAATCCAAGGACTGGCGCAGAGATAAACATACCCGCCAGGAAGGTTATAGCCTTTAGGCCCGCAAAGGACCTAAGGGAATCGGTAAAGTAATCCACCCTGCGGGGCTGTCGCCCCGCTTCCTTCTTTATGGAAAGGCTCCTATGTAGCAGAAGGGAGGGTAGTATATTTATAATAGATGGTTCTGAATTTAAACACTTAAAAGCCCTAAGATTAAGAGAGGGGGAAAGGATTGAGGTATTTTGTGAAGACAAGCTTTTCTTAGCCCACATATCCAAAATAACCAACAGCTATGCCTTATGCAGTGTAGTGGAAGAGCTTCCCCTTTTACTTCCAAAGCCCTATGTGGTTCTTTATCAGTGCATACCCACAGAGCTTAGCCTTATGGAGGAAGTAATAGACAGGGCAAGTCAGTCGGGAGTGTTTAAGTTGGTTCCCCTTTTTTGTAAAAGGGGCTTTCATGGAAAAGCCCAAGTCCAAGAGAAGATGGAAAGATGGTATAGACTAAGCTTAACATCCTTTAAACAATGTAAAAGACCAAAATCCATTCAGATAGAAAAGCCCATGGAACTTGCAGATTTATATCCAAGGGAAGAGGCTTCCTTTGTGCTTGACAACTTTGGAGGAAGTTTGAGTATAAAGGAGATAGACCTAAGCAAAGAAAGTTATGGTATTGTGGTAGGTCCCGAGGGTGGATTCTCTCAGGAAGAAGTAAAGCTTTTAAAGGATAGGGGCTTTGTACCAATTTTGTTAAAACCTTACATATTTAGGACTGAGATGGCTGGAGCCGTGGCCACGGCTATTATAATGAATATTGCTAATGGATACGCTTAATGAGAAATTCCCCTTTTTATCGGTAATGAGGCATCCCTGCCTGCGATAAAAATACGGGCTGGAAGCCCGAACCACCAGAATTTTAAATTTTTTGTGGCTGTCAGAAGGGTGTGTCAAAAATCCCAAGAGAAAACGCCGACCTTTGAGGAGTAGAAAAATGTCCCAACACTACCACCCTGCCAATATCCTATCACCTTGTGGGGAGATCCGAGTAGCCTACAAGAGGGGCTATTTTTGGAACATCTTGATAAGATGGTTTGGTGAGGATGTATGCTATACCCTCTGCGAAAGAATTTTTTAACCCAGCGTATGTGATATCATATTTAATCTATGCTTCTCCTTGATAGCATAAAGGGACAAAGAGTGCCACGCTTTCCCGTATGGCTTATGCGCCAGGCTGGCAGATACATGCCCCAATACAGAAGCCTTAGGGAAAAGGAAAGGGATTTTCTCAGTTTTTGTAAAAACGTGGATTTGGCGATAAAAGCAAGTCTTTTGCCCATAGAGCTCTTGGATGTGGATGCGGTCATTATCTTCTCCGATATACTAGTGCCTTTGGAGCCTATGGGGGTGGAAGTGCGCTTTGAGGAGGGAGAGGGTCCAAGGTTAAGTTGGGATGGCAAGGTGGAGAGTTTGAAAAATATAAGCTTTAGTCAGGTAGAGTTTGTGGGTGAGATAATAAGGGGGGTAAAAAGGGAGGTAAATCAGGTGCCTGTTATAGGTTTTTGTGGTGCGCCCTTTACCTTGATGGCTTACATGCTGGAGGGTGGATCTAGTAAAAGCTACAAAAACACCAAGCTTTTTATGTGGAACAAAAGGGAAGATTACCAAAGACTTATGGGTTTGTTGGTGGAAAACCTCTTGGAGTACCTAAGGGGGCAGATAAGAGCCGGGGCAGACCTTTTACAGGTCTTTGACAGCTGGGCTATGTACCTTTCTTACGAGGACTTTGAAGAGTACGCTCAAAGCTATCTAAAACTTCTTTTTGAGGAGTTAAAGAAGTTTTCACCAACTCCCCTTATATATTTCTTTAGAGGTCCTTCCGACTTTTTGAAGCCTTTGGAAAGGCTTTCTGTGGATGCCTTTTCTGTGGATTGGACGGTGGATATTATTGACGCTATGAGAAGAAGTGAGAAGGCTTTTCAGGGAAACCTTGACCCCACCATCCTTTATGCGGAAGAAGAGGTAATAGTAAAAAGAGCCATAGACTTTTTAAGGTGTATACCAAGAAGGTCTAAGTATGTTTTCAACTTGGGACATGGTCTTATGCCCGATATGGACCTAAGGAAGGTAAAGCTTTTGGTGGATACAGTTAAAGGCTACAGGCTTTTATGATAAGGGAAGGGAGGCTTCTTTTAGACATCAAAGTGCCCGAAGTTGTCTCTTCTGATATGGAGGTTTTTTACAACCCCTATATGAGGGAAAACAGGGATTTTAGCCTTTTGATACTCTTGGCTTACTTTCAAGGAGATGTAAAGGTATGCGACCCTATGGGCGCAAGCGGTGTAAGGCTTTTGAGGATGCTTTTGGAAACTTCAAAGGTAAAAAAAGCCATATACAACGACCTTAGCCCAAGGGCTGTGGAGTTTTTCAAAGGGCTTATAAAAAGCCATAATATTTCCTTAGAGAGGGTAGAGGTCTATCAGGAGGATGCCTGCCTGCTTTTAAGAAGGCTTAGAAACCTTGATTACGTAGATATAGACCCCTTTGGTTCTCCTGTGCCCTTTTTGGAAAGCGCTCTTTTGCCTCTTTCAAGGCATGGAATATTGGCTGTAAGCGCCACT
>JBKBRK010000095.1:0-3713 GCA_046292245.1 Aquificaceae bacterium | reverse complement strand
CCTTTATTTCCTTAGTTATAGTCTTATAGTCAAACTTGCCCTTTTGGAATATAAGTATGCTTTCAGTAATGTTATCAGGATAGAAGTACATGGGATATGGATGCTGTAAAATTACCCCGCTTCTTCTACTTATCCTTATATAACCTTCGGGCTTTTTCCAAATTATCCTGTCTCTATATCTAAAGCCCGCGCTTTGAAAAATTTTTGTAGCGTCCGCCACTATTGGAAATTTTTCACCATTTACCAACATATCGTCAATATTCAACACCACTATCCTTCCATGCTTTAAAACTCTGTATAGCTCCCTTGCAACTTTTTCCAAGGTCTGTAAGTACTCATTGTAGCTTTTATATAAATCTTTGTAGTCAAAGGGCGCATTAAAATACGGAGGAGAAGTAAGTACAAGATGAACGCTCTCATCTGGTATTTCATGCATACTTATACAGTTCCCTATGATTAGCTTATGATGAGTAGGCATATGTATATTTTAACAAAGCCTATATCTATTTTAACACCTTCCCAACCTTATAATAAAAAATATAAAGGTCCAGCTCCGCTTGTGAGAAGCCAAGCTCCTTGCATATACCCTCCAATTTTTCCTCTGCTGTTAGGTATACCTTCCTTGTTAAAGTTTTATAATCGGGCAAAAGCCCCTTTTTTTAGATATACCTAAATTGCTGGTTTAAGATTAATGAGTTTTGATATAGAGTAGGCGAGTATTATGTAGGAGATCTTTGACAACAAGCCTTTTAAACTAACTGCAAATAACTTCTTTATGCCCATCCTTGTCAAAGCCGAGAATACTGTCTCTATCACCATTCTTTTGCTTTTTATCTCCTTTACCTCCTTCTCACTTAAATCCGCAGGATTTAGTTCCTCCCCATTCCTCTTCTTCTTAGGTATCGCTAAAAGCTTAACCCCCTTCTCCTCAAACTCCTCGTATAGCCTCTGCGAATTATACGCCTTATCCCCTATAACCTTCCCTCCTTTTATCTCACTTGCCATAATCTTTAATCCCTCTATATCATGATAGCTTGCAGGTGTTACAACATACTTCTTTCCCTCTCGCACACTTGCGAAGGCATAGAGTCTATTATCTTAGTCTCTGAATTTACAAGCTCAGAGATTATCTTCTGTATGTTACACACAACCTCAGAGTGCCATAATATACAAGTGATTTATGTTTAACATAGTGGCACCTCCTTCTCTTTTATCTTAAGGGAGAAGGGGGGCTTTTTCAGTATCTCTGAACAGATTGAAAACTAGCAATTTGGGTAAAAGCATATAAAGGGCCAAAAAGAGCCCCCAAAGGACTACAAAAAGTTTTATCACCTTGGGCTTAAACTTTTGGGATAGGTGTGCACCCGTATATCCACCAAGGGCAAAGCCCGGCATCATAACCAAAGCAAAAGACCAATCCACCTTCCCGCTTAGGACAAAGATAAGAGCTCCCAAAAGGTTTATGGAAAAGCCCAGTAGATTCTTGAGGGCATTGGCATTGTGTATGTTATAAACACCCGATAGGGTAAGGCTTGCCAACATCATTATCCCAATGCCGGCGCCAAAATAACTGCCATACATACCCGTTAAAAACTGAAGAGGTAAAGACACAAAAGGGCTTACTTTGCCACCCCCTATCACAAAGCTTGAAAGGAATCTCTTTATAAGCTCACTGAGGGCAAGCATCAAAACCGCAAAAAGTATCAAAAAGGGCACAAAAGACCTAAAGGTCTGAGAGGGCGTTATGATCAAGAGAATTGCCCCCAAAAGGGCACCCAAAAGGGATGCAGTCAAGAGGGGCAACAGGAGATCTTTTGTTTCCTTTGCCCTATCTTTGAACCCAAAAGCGCCAAAGAGAGAGCCTACCCACAGGGCTACCGTGTTGGTTATGTTTGCCACCACAGGGTCAAGCCCTATCCACAAAAGGGATGGAAAGGTAATAAGGGTGCCACCACCTGCAACGGCGTTTATACCACCTGCTAAAATAGAGGCACCAAAAGCCAAAAGGTACTCAATCAAATTATCTTACCAAACTCTTCAAATTTAAAGCGGTATGCCCTCGGAAGCAGTGTTTTTGATGGATCCTTGTACCCTATGGCTATTATCATAACAGCAACCTTGTGATCTTCTATGTTAAGGAACCCCTTCAATCTCTCCTCATCGTATCCTTCCATGGGATGAGTTTCAAGCCCGTAAGCTCTGGCCACTATCATTACCGTCATCCCAAAAAGGGCTGTATCCCTTACGGCTTTCCTAAATGCCCTCTGCGGGTCTTGCCATCCTTTTATTATCTGGGTGCGTAAGCTTTCCTTTGCCTCTGCCTTTATATATCCGAGCTCTTCCCAACTTTCAAGTACTTTATCTACGTGTTCTATTCCAGCCCTTGTGTTGGCTATGAGTACTATGTTGGCGCTGGCGTCTTCTACTTTTTGTTGGTTATAGCATATTTCCTTTAAGATCCTTTTCTTTTCCTTGTCCTTTACCACTATAACCTCCCAAGGCTGTAGGTTATAACCCGAGGGAGCAGTGGCAGAAACCTCAAGGATCTCTCTTATGAGGTCCTCGGGAATCTCCCTCGTTGGGTCAAAGAAGGTTATAGACCTCCTTTCTGTTATAAGACGCAGGCATTCCTTCATGATTACCTCCTTTAAATCCTTATGGGCAATTGGTTCATCTTTATACCATAACCCCAAAGGAGAGCGTTTGCCAAAGCGGGTGCTGTGGGTGGTAGACCCGGCTCACCAACACCACCCATCTCTCTTTTGGAGGTTAATATATAAACCTCTATCTCCGGAGCTTCCTCCATCCTTAAAAGCCCGTATTCGTGGAGGTTTGTGTTTTTTATCCCATCTTTTCCAAAGCTAACACCCTCCTTTAGAACCATGCTCAAACCCATTACTATGGCACCTTCCACCTGAGACCTTACCAAGTCGGGATGCACCACCAAGGGACCTATATCTATCACAGATATAACTTTTTTTACCTTTATCTTCTTGTTCTCAATGTAAGCCTCTACTATATTGCACACATGACTTCCAAAGGAGTAATGGTAAGCTATACCCAGGTTTTTCCCTTTGCCCCAACCTGCCTTCTCCATTGCCCTTTCCACCACCCTGTAGGCTACAGGGTTTTCCCTCAAAAGTTTAAGCCTTAGATCTCCGGGGTCTTGCTTGCTTTGGTAGGCTATGCGGTCTATGGCAGTCTCAAGGCTAAAGGCGTTATGGGTAGAACCTACCGACCTCCAGAACCACACCTTTACTGGCAGGTCTATATCCACCCTTTCCACGTAAAGGTTTGGTATGATGTAAGGGGTATTAACTATACCCTCTACGGAAGCCCCACCACCCATCAAAGGTTGTACTGCTATGCGAAAGCTTAGTGAGTTTAACCTACCCTCCTTGTCCGCAGAAGCTTTTATTTGGGTTATGCTATAAGGTCTAAAGTAGCCCGATTTTATATCATCCTCCCTTGTATATATCAACTTTACGGGCTTTTTTAGCCTTTTGGATATCTCAAGAGCTTCTGCCACAAACTCCACGTTTGCCCTTCTACCAAAACCACCGCCCAAATAGGGAGTTATAACCCTTATATTGTTTTCTCCTATACCCGTTATCCTTTTTGCAGTTTCCATAGCCCAAGTTTGAGATTGGGTGGGTGCGTATATGATAACCTCATCCTCTTTCACCCAAGCGAGGCAGTTCATGGGCTCCATG
>JBKBRK010000094.1:0-3721 GCA_046292245.1 Aquificaceae bacterium | reverse complement strand
AATAAATCCACTAAAGCTTGAGGAAAACCTAACCAAAGCCTTTTCCGATATCCTCAAAAGGTCTTCTTCTGGTGCCACCGTTGCTACCTTGTCCTCAAGGTACCAATCCTCCGCAGTGGTAATACAGCCCGGATTTCACCCAGAGTATCCCACAGGAAACATCAACATCAAATGGCTTGGTATGTTTAGGGGCTTTTGGTTCGATCCCGCACAGAATCTAAGAGAAGATACTACAATGGACAAAATTCTCACTCTCCTTGGGCAATACAGAGATAAGGTCTTTAGCTTCTTCTTTGATCAAAATAAGGAGATAAAGGCGGCTGTTTTTGATGCGGATCCCAATGAAAACCCATCTGTGTGTTCCAATTCCACAGCTCAAAGAAAAGATGTCAGTGACCTCAAACCTACTTTGCAGTTTGATTGTAGACTTGCTATAACCGGAAAGGACGATAGAGAAATATATTTTAATAAAAGCGGTCAATTAGTCGAATTTAAACAAAGCAATGTAAATCAAATACTTCCCTTCTGGCAAGTTGTGGATTCTAACTTGAATAGCACTGCAGCAACGCACGTAATTGAATACCTAAGGGGCAAGGATTATACCTGGGAGCCAACGCCTTATGTAATGAGAAAAAGGGTTTTCGACGTAAGCGAGATTTGTAAAGGCGAAGGCTATCAGTCTGGATCCTTAAATCCTTGGAAATTGGGGCCCATTGTTTATTCCACTCCCAACGTGGCAGGCAATGGACCCTTAAACAGCAAGTATTACTTGATTTACGAAGATCAACATTATAGAGATCACATAAACAGCAACCAATACAAAAATAGGAGGTCCATTGTCTACGTGGGGTCAAACATAGGCATGCTCCACTTCTTTAGAATAGGCTTTTTGAAGGATACGGGTAACCCTTGGCAACCGGTAAAGTTAACCAACGACCCAAACACAGATTTAAATGACCTTGTAGAAAAAGAAGAATTTGCCTTCATTCCAGAGAACGCCCTGCCTTACATGCTTTGGTATGGAAGGGAAGATTATTGCTCTGTAAATAATGGATACATACCCATATTGGACTACAGAGTGGATCTTTTTGATGCTTCTTTTGGTAAAAACAGAAATCCAGACGATAACAAAGACTCAAACACTTGGGAAACCTATCTTTTTGGTTCCATGGGTGTAGGTGGTAAAAAACTTGGAACAAACTCTTCTTCCGTGTTTCTTCTTAGGCTTACCCAATACCTTAACGATAACACAGGCAACACCCGACCCGAATTGATGTGGGAAGTGAAGCTTCCTGATAACTCTCTTGCTACTTCTTACCCTTCTCGGATTAGGATAGGAGATAAGAATAAAGTAGGTAAGTGGTACTTTATAATAGGATCTGGTCCTTTGGACCCAAACGCGGATTCTTATAACAAGTTTACAACTCCCAAGCTATATATAATGGACGCAAGGAACGGAAATAGAGTGAAAACGCTTAACGTCCCTGTTCCTTCCAATATAAATATACGGGCTGCCGTAGGAGACCTTATGGAGTTTGACGTGGATAGCGACTATCAAGATGATGTCATCTACTTTGGCGTGTATGGATATACAAATAATGAAACGAGCTGGGGAGCCTTGTACAGAATAGCCCTAAAGACAGGACAAAACACCTACAAAGACCCAGCCAGCCTTACTGACAACGATATAAAGCTTGTTCTTAACCTTGATAGCTTTTCCACCTCTGGACATGCCCCTCCTGTTTTTGCCGCAACAACTGCCACAAAGGATGAAGAGAAAAACCTATGGGTTTATGTAAACACAGGGCTATATCTATCTCCAACCCACAATAATCCTGTACCTTACACAAACTACATTATAGGCTTTAAGGACCCATGTTGGGATAGTACAGGTAATTACTTCAACCCGAACTGTTCAGCCGTTATTTCCAAAAATGACCTTGCGGACGCAAGGAATGTGTTGGGATATTCCACGGGATATTCCAATTGCAATGCAGATGTTCTTAACTTTAGTGAAAAACATCAAACAAAGCAGGTTTGCGGATGTGATTCCAATGGTTGTAGTTTAAAAAGTGTGGTTTTATCAACAAATGCACAAACGGATATGTGTAAATTACAAAACGCAAAAAAGGGTTGGTACTATGAACTTGATAGTGGAGCTTTGGCTTACTCAAGACCTATAGTTATTGCTGGAGTAGTCTACAGTATGTATTTTAAACCTTCTCAAGATGTTTGTACTCCAGTAGGCGAGTCCTATATTTCAGCTCTAAACTACAAAACTGGCCTTCCGCCCTCTAAGCCAACTTTGCTTGTGCCGGGTAATACAGATACCAACAGATTAAAGGCAGGTGTAGCCGTTGGCTATGGTGCTCCACCTCTTGGAGAAGCCTTTAGGTTTATAAGAACAGGTGCTGGTTCTGGTAGGCTTATAGCTCAGATAAGCTCAGGAGCCATCATTAATGTGGAAACTCAACTGCCTCCGGGGAGGTTTGTTCTATGGATAGAAAAATAAGAGGTATAACAATTATAGAAGTTATAGTAGTTATGGCGATTTTATCCATATTAGCAAGTACTGCTATTATACAGCTTATAAAACAAATACAAAGACAAAGGCTTATAGAGACAACTCAAAAGGTGGTGCAAACCTTAGAAGAAGTCCGGCGTATGTCCTCTTCAAGGCAGAATATGTATGGTGTTAGAATTAGTGGAAATTTAGTAGAAATATACGAATACAACTCTACTCAAACCAATTGCGGTCCAGGCACTATTAAAGAAAGCTATACTTTACCTTCTGGCGTGATCCTTGATGTGGATTCTCAAGTTGTAATCCTTTATGATAGGATGGGGTATCCAAGAAATTATAGCTGCGGGTTTGGTGCCAATAGGATAATTCTTAAATCCCAGCCTCTTAACTCCCATAGGGCTATATGCATCAACAGGTACGGCAGGATAAGAGTAGTGGAGGGTCAAACATGTCCGCAAGAATAAAGGGTTTTACACTAATAGAAGTGCTTATAGCCATGGTGGTTATCTTGTTTTTGGGCATAGCTTTAGCAAAGGCAGTGCTCGACCTTGTGCTTTTGAACCAAAGGGTAAAGGTGCGCCAGACTGCCATACAGGTGGCAGAAACATGGGCAAGCTATATAGAGGCCCTTCCCTACGAATCTTGGATTATAAATCCGGGAGAAAATAGCGAAGACCCACCCAACGCAGGGGGAAATGCTCTATACTGCTATGACTGTGCTTTCAATACAGGTCTTTGCTCAGAATTACGAGAGGGCAAGGATTGGTCTAACAACGATTGTCAGGGGAATTATACCTGTTCCTTTTTTGACCCTTGTTATACACCACCTTATGGTACAGGTAGACCTTATGATACAGATAATGATGGCGTAGTAGCCCTCTTTGATCCATACCACGGCAATAACAATTGCAAGGACGGTGCAAATAGTTGTGAGGATTCAGACAAGAAGTATAGATATCCAAGCTGGTACTTAGCGGGACATTTAAGATTATTACCCGATTGGGGTCAAGGTTCCGATGATTGTGCTTGTAGACTTGGCAAATGCCCAACAAGCTACAGAATTGGTCAAGGATGGGTAAGTTGGGATGGCTCTTGGATTTTAGAATGGGTAAGCAATATATGGGGGGTCTAAAATGCGTTTATGAGGTCAAAAGGGGTACAAGTGGAGATGGAGTTGGGTGGAGTGGTGGAGTGGGT
>JBKBRK010000093.1:0-3822 GCA_046292245.1 Aquificaceae bacterium | reverse complement strand
AGTCTCCCCTTATACTTTCCTCAATGGGCTTGTTTGTGAAAAAGAAACCTACCAAGCTAAAGGGAACTGCATAAAGTTGTTCGTCCATGACACTCTCCTTTTTGTTTTATAGAAGTTATTATAACACACAGAATAAGAGATTATCTGTAGGGCGTATTTCTGTACGCTTCTACAAAGAGATTTCTCGCCCGGCGTATAATTTGTATACTAAACGTGGCTACAAAGGGAAAATTTTTGATCCTTAGAAGGTTCAGGGCTGGAGATAGTGATGTTATGTTAAAAGCTTATGGGCCTTGCGGTATGGTAAAGGTTTTTGTCCAAGGGGGATATCTTCCCCAAAGGGGCCTTTTAGGCTATTTAGAGTCTTTTAATATCCTATCCATGGTATATCAACAGTCTGGAGAGATACTTTTTTTCAATGATATATTGGATGTTCAGTTTCTATCTTACCTTGCTATGGATTATTCCACTTACATGTGGATGAATTCCTTAGCCCTTTTTATGGAAAAGTGGTTTCTTCAATACGACCCAGATATCTTTAACTTAGCTTTGAAGTATTTAACCTTGAAGATAAGCAACCATAATATCTTTCTAATAAAGTTTAAGTTAGAATTTCTAAGGCATTTAGGGCTATACAAGGATAGCATTTTTGAAGAAGGACTTGGGAAAGTGGCTAATTTTTTATTGGAAGAGGACAGCTTTATAAAGATTGAAAGGCTTAGAATATCTCAAAGTATTCTCTCAAAGATTGATAAGACAATTGAGGATCATCTATCCAGCTCTCTATAGTTTTCAAGAACTCTCCTTATGACCTCTGAGGTAGAAATAGAAAATTTAAACTCTATCCTTTCCACTCTACCACCATAAGAAAGAACAAAGTCTGCACCTACTATGTCCTTTATGTCCCAGTCGGCACCCTTTACAAGTACATGAGGTCTAATAGCTTTTATAAGCTTTTCTGGAGTATCTTCTTCAAAGATCACTACAAAATCAACAGGCTTAAGACTATCAAGAAGGTACGCCCTCATGGATTCTTCTATAATGGGTCTTTTTGAACCCTTTATCCTCCTTATAGACCTATCGGAGTTTAAGCCCACCACAAGGATATCCCCAAACTCCTTTGCTTTTTGAAGATAATAGGCGTGCCCTGCATGTAAAAGGTCAAAACAGCCGTTGGTAAAAACTATTTTTTTATCACTCCTCAAAGGTTCAAGGATCTCTAAAAGTTTTTCGAGCTTAAGAATCATAGCTTTTTAACATGGTGGCGGTGGTGTATATCCTTTCATAGTCTTTGGCGCTTTTTTCCCACGAAAAATCCCTCTTCATACACCTTTTAACGATCTCAAGCCAATTTTTTAAATGGTCGCATGTGTACATATCGTAATAAACCCTTGCTTTTAAAAGGGCATGCATAAGCTCCCTGCTTGAAAATTCTTCAAAGGTAAATCCATTTCCTTGAAGGGGATCATTCACATAGTCTATAACAGTGTCTTTTAGCCCACCTACAGACCTCACTATGGGCACAGTGCCATACCTCATGGCTATCATCTGTGATATTCCACAAGGTTCAAAAAGGGAGGGCATTAAAAATATATCGGAACCAGCGTATATTTTATGGGCAAGCTCTTCGTTGTATTCTATCCTTACTCTTACACTTTCTGGATGCTTTTTCATAAATTCTATTAACATATCTTGGTATTTTTCTTCTCCAGAGCCTAAAAAAACAAAATCAAAGCCTTCTCTAACTGCTTCACATATGATCCCTTGAATTATATCAAAACCTTTTTGTGCTGTAAGCCGAGAAACCATTCCCACAAGGGGTTTTTCGTGATAAGTTTTAAGACCAAAAACCTCCTTTAAATGCTTTTTATTTATAAACTTTCCCTTTTGAAGGGTCTTTACATTGTAATTACCTTTTATCAACCTATCTTCTTCTGGGCTCCAGACATCATAGTCTATGCCGTTCAGTATGCCAAAGAAGTATTTCTTTTCTCTTATGAGCCCCTCCAAGCCGTAGGCGTATTGTTTTAACTCCTCTGCATAAGAAGAACTAACGGTGGTAAGCACATCACAAAAAGCTATGCCCGCCTTTAGGAAGTTTATTTTTCCATAAAACTCTATGCCCTCATAGGGATGGTAAAGGCTCCAAGGTAGGTTAAGCATGGGTAAAAAGTGAGAATCGTATATGCCTTGATGGAGAGCGTTGTGGATGGTAAATACGGTGGGTATATGTTTAAACTCTGGATAGTAAAGTTTTTTATAGAGGGGCAAAAGCCCTGTATGCCAGTCATGCACATGAATTATATGGGGCTCTATCTGAAGAAGCTTTATAGCCTCAAGAGCCGACAAGGATAAAAAGCCAAACCTTAAGGGGTTATCTTCATACTCTCCCTTTGGCGCTGCGTATATGTATTCCCTTTGGTAATAATGAGGAAAGTCTATAAAGAGATATCTAACGTGGTCTTTTATATCTTCGTGTATTTGGGGTTCTTCCCATTCACCGTTAAAGAATAATCTAAACGACCGAGTGTATCCAAATTGGGCTTTGATCTTTGAGTATTTTGGCATTATAACATAAACCGTATGACCAAGCTTTATGAGAGCCTTTGAAAGGGAGTGAATAACATCCCCAAGCCCCCCTGCCTTTATGTAAGCTGCACTCTCCGAGGCAACCATTACAATTTTCATGCCTTTAAAATTATATGCCATGGTAGAAAAATTTTTGTTAAGGTTTCTTGAAGAAGATATAGGCAACTTTGATATAACCACGGAAAGCATATACAGAGGAGAAAAGGCAAGGGCTGTAATAGTAGCAAAGGAGAGGGGTGTTTTGGCTGGCATAGGCTTTGCCGTAAAGGTCTTTCAACTTTTAGGAGAGGTTAAAGTGATAGAAAGTCTAAAAGAGGGAGAAGAGTTTTCCAAAGGAGAAGAAATTTTGGTTTTGGAAGGCTCTGCGGAGGTGCTTTTAAAGGGTGAAAGGGTAGCCCTTAACCTTTTACAAAGGCTAAGCGGTATAGCCACCCTTACTAAGGAGTTCGTAAGGGCTTTGGAAGGTACAAAGATAAAGCTATTGGATACAAGGAAGACAACCCCGGGTATTAGGTATTTTGAAAAGTATGCGGTAAGGGTAGGAGGTGGTCTAAACCATAGGTTCGGCCTTTATGATATGGTTCTTATAAAGGATAACCACAAGGCAATAGCAGGTGGAATAAGGGAAGCTGTAAGAAGAGTAAAGGAATCTATAGGCCCTGCCTACAAGATAGAGGTGGAAGTAGAAAACCTACAAGAGCTACAAGAAGCCCTTGAAAGCGGTGTGGATATGGTGCTTCTGGATAACTTCAAGCTCCAGGATATAAAAAGGGCTGTGGATATCATAGAGGGCAAGGTGCTTGTGGAGATCTCGGGCAATATTAATTTAAGCAACATAAGGGAGTATGCCATAGAGGGAGTCAATTTTATATCAAGCGGTGCTATAACCCATTCTGCTCGATGGCTTGACCTAAGCATGAGGCTTTCCAAAGTATGTTAAGAAACACAGGCACCTTTAGAATTGTTTTAAATCATACCAATCCTTTCCATCTCCTCCAAGGGCTTACTTTCCTTTTCCAAGGGAATATCCTCAGGTTTTATAAGGCTTCCTCTGCAGGTTATAACCGCATGTTCTATTTTGCCAGTGCCCGTTTCTCCCTCCAACAGCACGTTTACGTCATACTCTGCTACCGTTTTTACCGTATCAAGGATCCTTTGAAAGGCTGGGCTTTTTGTTAGTATGGTATCCTCTTCTCCAATTTGGCAGAGCCCTATATCCTTTATCACATACAA
>JBKBRK010000092.1:0-3829 GCA_046292245.1 Aquificaceae bacterium | reverse complement strand
TGCCCAGAATAAAAGGGCAGGGGCAAGCCCTGCCACTACAAAAGACCTTTGAACCTTCTAAAACTAGCAATTTATGTATATCTTATACTAATATGCACATAAACCTTTTGCCGGAGAAAGTAAAAAGTAAAATAGCCTCTGGAGAGGTAATTGAAGGTCCTGTGGAATGTGTAAAGGAGCTTTTGGAAAACTCCCTTGACGCCATGGCTACAAGTATTGAAGTGGAGATCATAAAGGGAGGTAAAAGGTTTATTCAGGTAAAGGACAACGGCTTGGGCATACCCTCAGAGGATATAAAAAAGGCTATACTTAGCGGAGCAACCAGCAAAATAAAAGACATAGAAGACCTACAGAGTTTAAACACCTATGGCTTTAGGGGAGAAGCTCTCCATTCCATATCCCTTGTAAGCAAGCTACTTTTGAGGTCTCGTTTCTACCAAGAGGAGTTAGGGAAAGAGATAAGGATTGAGGGAGGGAAGATTGTAGGAGAAAGGCTTGTGGGCATGCCCGTTGGCACTCATGTGGAGGTTTATGACCTTTTTTATAACCTTCCTGTAAGAAGAAGTTTTTTGAAAAAGGAAGATGTGGAAAGAAGGAAAATATACAAGGTTGTGAAGGCCCTTGCCTTGGCAAATCCTTCCGTTGCCTTTGTTTTAAGGGCAGAGGGTAAAGAGATGCTTAATTTAAAGCCCAGCAACCACCTGATAGAGAGGATAGAAGAAGTCTTTGATAAAAGGTTTGAACACATAAGCAGAGAGAAGGGGGTCTTTAGGATTGACCTTTTTCTTTCCTTGGAAGAGGGCGAGGGCCATTTCCTTTTTATAAACAAAAGACCCGTTTATAACAGAGAGCTTTTGGATTTTATTAAAAGGTCTGTGGGCAAAAAAAGGTTATGCCTATGCTACCTGTGGGCACCTCCTTATATGGTGGATGTAAACATCCATCCCAAAAAGACAGAGGTAAAGATTCAAGGGGAAGGGAAAATAAAGGAGCTTATAAGGGAAGGCCTTGGCGAAAGGCACAGATACGTGCCTACCTTTATAAAACAAGAGGCAAAAGACTACATAGTAGAACCAGAGTTTATTGGTATAATAGACAAGACCATAATCGTGGCAAAGTACGGCGACTATCTTTATTTCTTTGATCAACACCTCCTGTCCGAAAGGTATAACTATGAAGTTAAGGGAAAAGAGGAGGAGTCTGCGTGCAAAGGGGCTATAAAGGCTGGTGATGAAATAAGGGAAAGGCTTGCAAAGGAGCTTCTGAGGAGTTGGTTAAACTTTGAAAACAAAGAAGTATGTCCCCATGGAAGGCCTTTGTACTATAGGATTTACCTTGGGGATATATACAAAAAGCTTCAGAGGGACTATTGATGTTGGCAAAAAGGATAATACCATGCCTTGATGTGGATAAGGGTAGAGTGGTAAAGGGCGTAAGGTTTGTGAATCTAGTAGATGCGGGGGATCCTGTGGAGGTGGCAAAGGCTTATGAAGAGCAAGGGGCGGACGAGCTTGTCTTTTTGGATATAACCGCCTCTGCAGAGGATAGAAGGATAACCCTTGATGTGGTAAAGCATGTGGCGGAAGAGGTCTTTATGCCCTTTACCGTTGGTGGTGGTATTTCAAGCTTGGAGGATATGAGAAAGCTTCTGGAGGCTGGCGCCGACAAGATATCCATAAACACCTCTGCTGTAAAGAACCCATCCCTTATATACGAAGGAGCAAAGAGGTTTGGCTCCCAGTGCATAGTGGTTGCCATAGACGCAAAAAGAAAAGGAAACTCTTGGGAGGTGTATGTACACGGTGGAAGGACGCCCACAGGGCTTGATGTGGTTGAATGGGCAAAAAGAGCAGAAGCTTTGGGAGCTGGTGAAATACTACTTACCTCTATGGACAAGGATGGAACGAAAGCAGGGTACGACTTGGAGCTTACAAAGGTTGTGGTGGAAGCGGTGAGAATTCCCGTGATAGCCTCCGGCGGTGCGGGTAGTATGGAACACTTTTATGAAGCCTTTAGTTTTGCGAAGGCAGATGCATGCCTTGCGGCATCTCTGTTTCATTTCAAGGAAATAGAGATCCCAGTCTTGAAGAGTTATCTGTATTCTAAGGGGATCGCAGTTAGACTTTAAAGGGGGCAAGAGCCCCCAAAGATTAGACTGCTACCTTTTTGGGTGGAGGTGGTAAGAAGGGCTCCAGCCCTTGTTCTTGTGCCCACTTTTGGGCAAGCTCATAGGCAGCTTTTGCGGTGTTTAGGTTCTTCTCTATCAATTCAAGCTTCTTCTTAAACTTCCTCTCAAGGGCAGAGTCCAAAGAGGCTGTTCCACCGGAAGCTACAAACTTCTTCAAGAACCTTGACTTTATACCCTCCTCTATAGCTTCTATGCCCACACCACCTATAGCTCCAAAGAGGGCTCCTATCATAGCCATGTTTGTGGAAAGCTCCGTTCCTGCTATCTCTATGGCAAACTTGGTGGCTGGAAAGTTAAAAACTTTTACCTCAAGCTGCTCAAGCCTTTCCTTATCAGCATCCGTTAAAAGGTCTTCTTCTGTGTTTATGATTATCAAACCCTTTCTTTTTATGCCAGAATAGAAGGGCATGGTGTAGGATTTGCCCATGGTTATAACCTGTGGATGGAATACCATTATCACATCGGGATATACTACCTCACCACGGTCAAAGATGGGCTCTACGCCTATACGGGCATAGCTCTCGGCGGGGGCCATCCTTTTTTCCGCACCAAAAAAGGGATTTGATACCGCATAGTAGCCCTCATAGTCGGCGGCTGTGGCTATTATGTGGGCGGCGGTAACCGCACCCTGACCGCCCAAGGCTGGCATTCTTATATTGACCCTTCTCCTTGTCATATTAAGCCCTCCTCTTTTTTACGCTCTATAACTTCCTTTGCAGCATCAGACATGTATTCAAAGAAGGTAAACCTTTCCTTGTCCCTTTGCCTCATCTCGTCAAGCCCATCGTCGGAGTTAAGCCCTATCTCAAGGATGCAAGGGGTATAAAGGTGTACATAGGTGGGTCCCACTTCCCTTGCCACATATATGGCCTTCTTTATAACCGTTTCCACCCTTTTTGGGGAGGACACGCTAAGCCTTGCCACATAGTGGCAACCAGAGTCTATGGCAAGTTGCCACATGGGCACCTTTTCCCATTGTTTGCCCTTTGGAGCCATTTTAAACACATGGCCCTTTACCGTCATACCGCTTTCTTGCCCGCCTGTGTTGGCATAAACCTCGTTATCAAAGCATATGGTGGTTATCTTCTCTTGGCGGAAAAAGGACTGAAGGGTACAGTCCAATCCTATATCCACCGTGGCACCATCGCCCGCCAAGACTACCACATCTTTTACCTTGTCGGGGAACCTCCATTCAAGGACCCTCTTTATTCCAGAGGCCACCGCATTTTGGTTGCCAAAGAGGGAATGAACCGTATGAAGGGCTATGTGGGGAAAGACCAAGGATGTACAACCGGTGGAGTTGATTATTATAGTATCCTCAGGGCTTGGCAGGGAAGCCAAGATATACCTAAGAGCCATAGACTCAGGACAGCCAGCGCAAAGAGAGTGCTCTTCTATAAGTTCCTTGGAGTAGGGCAGGTCCATAACACCCCTTTTGGGGTTTTCCCATGTGGCTTTGAACTGAAGGTCCCTTATCTCTTGGGGCATAACGTCCAAAAGATCTTCGTTTATCTCATAGATCTTATAGGACATGTTTCACCTCCTTTCCCGTTAGTTTTAGAACCTCTTTAACTATAACTTCCGCTGGCATAGTCATACCACCTGCTACCCTTGGCGCACCTATAACTTCCGCATCGGAAT
>JBKBRK010000091.1:0-3984 GCA_046292245.1 Aquificaceae bacterium | reverse complement strand
ATTTCTTCCATGGCTACAAACCCCCTGTTAGTGTTTCTTGCTTGCTATTTTATCCCATAGGTAGCAACTTGGGTTAAATTCCCTCTTAGGTGCAACTCATTGACCGCTGCAAAGAATCTAAAATTTCGGGGAAGCCTGTGCTACCGATAAAAAGAGAGGCTCCTCGCTCAGCGTATTATGATTATATCAATGGAGCTCTTATCTTTCCTTTCAAAGGGTCATCTTTTGGTAGGGCACAGGGGGCATCCCGCCAAGGAGCTTGAAAACACTCTTGAATCCATAGAAAGCGCCATAAAATCCGGTGCAGACCTTGTGGAGGTGGATATTCAGAGAACAAGGGATGGAGTGCTTGTACTAAGCCATGATGAAGACCTACAAAGGGTTTATGGTCTAAAGGTAAACATAAGGGAAAGCCTTTGGGAAGACCTAAGAAAGATAGAAAAGGATGTCTACAGGCTGGCAAGCCTTGAAGAAGCCCTTGAGCTTGTAGGAGGCAGGGTTGGTATGCTACTTGAGATAAAAAATCCCCAAGACACACAAGCTGTACTTGACCTTTTAGAGAGGAAAAAAGCAAAAAATTGGACTGCTTTGATAAGCTTTTATCCCCAAGCTTTGGAAAAAGCAAAGGGTAGGGTTATAACGGGATTGGTTTATTCAAAGCCCCCCGGTATGATACCCGAAGCAAAAAAGATTGGATGTTCCCTTGTTTTACCAAAATACATGCTTGCCACTCAAAAGGCTATAGATTTTGCCCACAAGCTAAGGCTTAAAGTAATAGCATGGACTGTAAATCAAGTGGAGAAGGCAAGGGAGCTTTTTCAAAGGGGTGTGGATGGTATAGCCACCGATGAAGTAGAGCTTTTAAGAAGGGGATTATATTTAAATTCTGATGTTGGATGAGTTTGACGTAGTGGTAATAGGTGGTGGTCATGCGGGCATAGAGGCTTCTTTGGCTTCTGCCCGTATGGGTGCAAAGACGGTTCTTTTTGTGCTTAATGCGGATACCATAGGTCAAATGTCTTGCAATCCTGCCATAGGGGGCATAGCAAAGGGTATAGTGGTTAGAGAAATAGACGCCCTTGGTGGTGAAATGGGAAAGGCCATAGACCACACAGGCATCCAGTTTAAGATGTTAAACACAAGAAAAGGAAAAGCCGTATGGTCTCCAAGAGCTCAGGCAGATAAAAGGCTCTATCGTGAGTATATGAAAAGGGTCTGTGAAAATCAGGAAAATCTTCACATAAAACAGGATGAGGTGGTGGATATACTTGTAGAGGATGGAAGAGTGGTTGCAGTAAAGACAAAGCTTGGCATTGAATATAAAACAAAGGCTGTTGTGGTTGCTACTGGCACCTTTTTGGAGGGGACCATATACATAGGAGATAAAACCTTTCCCGCAGGCAGGGCTTGGGAGCCACACTCCACGGGTTTGGTAGAGTTTTACAGAAGGCATGGCTTTCCCCTTGTGCGCTTTAAAACGGGTACGCCCGCAAGGCTTGACAAAAGAACCATAGATTTTTCCTCCCTTGAGCCTGCACCAGGTGATGATCCACCTCCCAAATTTTCCTTTTGGACAGAGCCCGTAGGTACTTATTGGTTTGAAAAGGGGAAAAAGCAAGCCCTGTGTTGGATAACCTACACCACACCAAAAACCCATGAGATAATAAGGAAAAACCTTCACAGGACAGCCCTTTACGGAGGTCTTATAAAGGGTATTGGACCCAGATATTGTCCCTCCATAGAGGATAAAGTGGTAAAGTTTTCCGACAAAGACAGGCATACGGTCTTTTTAGAGCCAGAGGGTTGGGATACAATAGAGATATACCCCAATGGCCTTTCTACCTCTTTGCCAGAAGAGCTTCAATGGGAGCTGTACCGCAGCATACCAGGTTTGGAAAAGGTGGAGCTTATAAGGCCTGCTTACGCTATAGAATACGATGTGGTGCCTCCCACAGAACTATACCCAACCCTTGAAACAAAGAAGATAAGGGGTCTATTCCATGCTGGAAATCTAAGCGGTACCACGGGATATGAAGAGGCAGCAGGGCAGGGTATATTGGCGGGCATAAACGCAGCACTAAGGGCCCTTGGAAAGGAGCCCATATACCTAAGAAGGGATGAAAGCTACATAGGTATAATGGTGGACGATCTGGTAACAAAGGGGGTTATGGAACCTTACAGGCTGTTCACCTCAAGGTCTGAGTATAGGTTGCAGCTAAGACAAGACAATGCTCTACTTAGGCTTTCCCATTTGGGCTACCACTTAGGGCTTCTCACAGAAGAAGAGTACAAGCTTGTAAAGGAGCTTCAAGGGGAAATAGAAAGATGGATAGAGTTCTACAAAACTCAAAGGGTTTCTGTGGCAATAGGGTCTGATGTAAAAAGCTATACACCCTCCCAACTTCTTACCGCAGAGTACTCCATAGAAGATCTAAAAAACTTTGGCTTTGAAGTGCCCGAACATCCCTATGTAAAAGAAGAGGTGGAAATACAGCTAAAGTACGAGCCCTACATAGAAAGGGAGAAGAAGCTAAACGAAAGGCTTAAAAAATTGGAAGATATAAGCTTAAAAGGAGTGGATTACTATAAGGTACCGGGGCTTACCAACGAGGCAAGGGAAAAGCTAAGGAAGTTTAAACCTTTGACGGTGGGGCAAGCTGCAAGGATAGACGGTATAACGCCAGCGGCCATAACCGCCCTGCTTGCTTACCTTGGAAAGTTAGAGTGATTTAAAATATAAAGCATGCTGGGCTATTATGTGGTTTTAATAACTGTGCCCGTAGATAAGGTAGAGGAGCTTGCCCAATTTATAGTCCAAAACAAGCTGGGTGCCTGTGTTAATATCGTACCAGAGGTAAATTCCATATATTGGTGGAAAGGAAATATAGAAAGGGATAAAGAATCCTTGCTTGTGGTAAAAACCTCAGCGAAGAGGTTTGAAGAGCTTTTAAAGGGCGTAAAATCTGTACATCCCTACACGGTTCCCGAAATAATAGCCCTGCCCATAGTGGCAGGAAACGAAGACTATCTGAAGTGGATAGAGGATTCCCTTGGTATGTAAACACCAGCATGATTTTTATATACCCGAAGGTAAGGCTTCAAAAAGGGTTTTGATAGTTCTAATCCTCACCTTTATTACCATGCTTTTGGAGATCTTTGCAGGTTATCTATTTAACTCCGTTGCCTTGCTTGCAGACGGGATCCATATGTCCACCCATGCTCTTGCCTTTGCTATCGCCTATTTAGCCTATTATCTTGCAAAAGGGTTTGCAAAGGATAAAAGCTTTACCTTTGGAACTTGGAAAATAGAGGTCTTGGGAGCTTACAGTAGCGGTATTTTGCTTTTCTTTGTATCCTTTCTAATACTCATAGAAGCTCTTTCCAAGCTTTTCCAAGGTGGAGAGATCAAGTATCAAGAGGCTCTCCTTGTGGCCTTTTTGGGGCTTTTTGTAAACCTTTTGAGCGCCTATATACTCCACGGGGAAGAGCATAAGCATGACCTTAACCTATTGGGGGCATATTTGCATGTTTTGGCAGATGCCCTTACCTCCCTTTTGGCAATAGCGGGACTTTTGGCGGGTAAGTTTTTAGGCTGGTGGTTCATGGACCCCCTTATGGGCTTGGTGGGCTTCTTTGTGATAGTTAGATGGTCTTATGGGCTTGTAAAGGAAACTATTCCCTTATTGCTTGATAAGGAGGGTAAAAATCCCCTTGGGGAAAGGATAATAGAAAAGATAGAAAAGGATGGAAAAAGTAGGGTTTATGATATACACCTTTTGAGGGTTGGCAGAGATGCTTATGCATGCATCTTGGGAATAGAAACCAAGGAGAACCTAAGCGTGGAGTACTATGAAGAACTCCTAAAAGACTTTGAAAATATAGTGCATGCTACCTTGGAGGTGCGCCTGTGCGGAAAAGAATAAACAATTTTACAATTTTGTTAACAATCTTACATTCCTTTAAAATGCCTACCCCCTTGGAAAG
>JBKBRK010000090.1:0-4133 GCA_046292245.1 Aquificaceae bacterium | reverse complement strand
CTTTTGACAGAATCACAGTTAAAATATTAGCAGAATGTGGATTTGAAATAATAAGTGATGGTTTATTTTTTTATCCGAGAAAGAGGTTTAATTTGATTTGGGTCCCACAGCAGATGTGGAGATTTAGAAAAATGCCCTTTGGTTTATATACTATAGCTCTTCATCCAAACCATTGGTCTGAAAAAAATTTAGAAAACTTTGAAAGAAACTTAAGATTATTTGTGGATGATATTGTTTCTTTGAGTGAAGGATTATATATATACCCACCTAAGGATTTTGATTTCTTTGATGAAATAGCGGAATATATTTTAAACTTTATCTATCGATCAAAGATGAAGTTAAAAAAATTTTAAAATATTAATAATCCCATGTGTGGCATAGTAGGATTTATTGATTTTAGTAAAAGAACTGGAGAGGGTATTCTAAGGAGAATGACCGATGCTCTTTCTCATAGGGGTCCAGACCAGTCTGGATATAGTTTTTATGAAACTGAGCACGCAAGCATTGGGCTTGGGCATAGGAGGTTGTCCATTTTAGACCTTTCTTCCTTGGCACGCCAGCCTATGGCTTTTGAAGATTTAGAGATAGTTTATAACGGGGAGGTTTATAACTTCAGAGATATAAGGAAAGACTTAGAAAAGGAGGGTTATAAATTTACTTCAAACTCCGATACAGAGGTAGTTCTAAAGGCTTTTCATAGGTGGGGAATATCTGCAGTGCAAAGGTTTAGGGGTATGTTTGCCTTTGCCATATACGACAAAAAAGACCAAAAGCTTATACTATGCAGAGACCGTCTTGGAGTAAAGCCCCTTTATTGGTATTACAAGGATGGGCTTTTTATGTTTGCTTCCGAGCTCAAGGCATTCCACCAAAATCCCAACTTTGAAAGAAATCTAAGCCTAAAAGCCTTAAGCCTGTATCTCCAATACGGCTATATTACATCTCCTTATAGTATCTTTGAAAACACCTATAAACTAAAACCTGGTCATTTTCTAATCCTTGATAAAAAGGGAGATGTAGAGGAGATAACCTATTGGAAGGTGGAAGACTACTTTACAGATAAAATCCAAAAAACAAGCGAGGAAGAGCTGGCAGAAGAATTGGAAGAGATACTTAAAGACTCTTTCAAGCTAAGGCTTATATCCGATGTGCCAGTGGGGGTCTTTTTAAGTGGTGGGATAGATTCATCCACCGTTACTGCTTTGCTTCAAAAGGAGCTTTCTAAACCCTTAAAAACCTTTACCATAGGCTTTTATGAAAAGGATTATAACGAAGCAAACTATGCCAAGGAGATAGCCAAGTGCCTTGGAACAGAACATATGGAGCTCTATTGCACTCCAAAGGAAGCTTTTGAAATTATTCCAAAGCTTTCAGAGATATATGATGAGCCCTTTGGAGACTCATCTGCCATACCAACCTATTTAGTTTCCAAGTTTGCAAGGAACCATGTAAAGGTTGCCCTTTCTGCAGATGGTGGGGATGAACAGTTCTGTGGATATACACATTATCGGAGAGTTAAAAGGTTTAAAACCTTGATAAACAACATTCCAAGAAAAGCTCTTTATCATGTGCTAAGTAAAATATCCCCTGATAAAGCTATGCAGGTGTATAACCTTTTTAAGCCCCTTTTACCCAAATGGACAAACTTCAGAGATAAATACATAAAGCTACTAAATGTTTTAAAGGCAAAGGATATCTCAGACCTTTATGACCTTTCCAATAAGTATTTACTACCTGAAGAAGTCAAAGAATCTGGCTTAAACACGATAATTGAAAAGCAGTTAAGCCTTCGCAACAATCATCAAAGCTTGCTTGACTACATGATGCTTTATGACCTAAAGACTTATTTAATAGATGATATCCTTGTAAAGGTAGATAGGGCATCTATGAGTGTAAGCTTGGAGGCAAGGGAGCCCTTTTTAGACCATAGAATTGTAGAATTCACATCAAGACTTCCTGCGGAGGTTAAATACAAAAAGGGTGTTAGTAAGTATATCCTGCGGAAGGTTTTGTATAGGTATGTGCCAAGAAATCTGATAGACAGACCAAAGATGGGTTTTGGCGTGCCTATATACGAATGGTTTAAGAAGGACTTAAAGGATATGTACTTAGAGTATTTAGAGGAACAAAGAATTAAAAGGGCGGGCATATTTAATCATCAATATGTTAAAACACTCCTTGATGGCTATTTTAATAACAAGGGAGTGAATCATAACAAACTTTGGCTTTTATTTGTCTTTGAATTGTGGAGGGAAAGATGGATAGCATAGGTCAAAGGGGTATTTATTTTCTTATCAATTCCTTGGCTGGCGGTGGTGCGGAAAGAGTAGTGGTAAATCTTTCTAAGCATTTACCTGTAAAAAAGATCCTTCTTTTGGAAAAGGATGTGAGCTACGAGACTAACTCACCACTGGAATTTATCTCTAACCACAACAAAGAAAAAAGCGCCCTTTTAAAAACCTTATTCATACCCTTTTATGCAAAAAGATTAGCTAAGGTTATCAATGAAGATGACTTGGTTGTATCCTTTTTGGGAAGGGCTAACTTTGTAAATGTTTTATCCAAAGCTTTTAAGCCACACAAAGGGGTAATTTCTGTTCGCACAACAGAAGATGGGTTTAGAGGTCTTAAATCTATAAATAAACAGTTAATGAAGTTTTTTTATCCAAGGGCGGATTTTGTTATAGCGGTATCCTTTGGTGTTGCTAAATACCTTGAAGAGAAATATAAAGTTTCCAAGGATAAACTTGCGGTTATATACAATCCTGTGGATGTGGAAAAAATTCAAGCTTTGGTTAAAGAGCCTTTGGAAATAGACCTTAGCCCGTATGTTATAACGGTAGGAAGATTAACAGAGGCAAAAGGGCAATGGTATCTTTTGAGGGTTTTTAAAGAAATTAAAAAAGTATTCCCCGAGATAAGGCTTTTAATCTTTGGAGAGGGCGAGTTAAAAAATTACCTTGTGAATTTTTCCGAAAGCCTTGGGCTTAAAACTTACCTATATGATAGAGATAGGCTTGAGAAGGGCTATGATGTTTATTTTATGGGTTTTTCAAAGAACCCATTTAATTATATCTCAAAAGCCAAAGCCTTTCTTTTGACTTCCCTTTGGGAAGGTTTTCCCAATGTGTTGATAGAGGCTTTAGCCTGTGGGGTGTGTGTTATATCTTCCGACTGTAGGTCCGGTCCAAGAGAAATATTGGCACCAGATACGGATTTTAACTTTCAAACCAAAGAACCAGAGATTGCAAAGTATGGCATCCTTATGCCAGTGTTTGAAATTAAATATATAGGAGCTAAGGAGCCTATTACAGAGAAAGAAAAAATGTGGGTGGAAATTGTAGAAAAGGTTTTGGTGGATGAAAAATTAAGGAAGGATTATGCAGAAAAAGGAAAAGAAAGGGCTAAGGATTTTAGCCTTGAGAAAATCCTTCAGAAATGGAAGGAGGTTTTGGGGTATTTGGGAGGTATTTAAGCATTGAAAAAGATTGTCCTTACCTCTAACACCTCTTGGTCTGTATGGAACTTCAGAAGGGCGCTTATAGAAGCCCTTTTAGAAAGGGGTTATGAGGTTTTTGTTGTAGCTCCAAAAGATGAATTTTCAAATAGACTTCCTAACTTTATACCTCTTAAAAACTTGGATAGAAAAGGTAAAAATCCTATAAAAGACTTTATGCTACTTTTGGAGTATATAAAGATATACAAAAGTGTTAAGCCAGATGTGGTTTTAAATTTTACTATAAAACCAAACATTTATAGCTCTCTTGCCTGCAGATTTTTGGGTATAAGGTGTATTAGCACTATAACGGGGCTTGGGTATGTTTTTATTAAAGAGTCCTTATTGACCAAGTTAATAAAATTTATTTATAAGATAGCCCTTGGAAAAAACCAAAGAATAGTTTTCCAAAATAATGAAGATAGGGATTTATTTATCAAGAATAGCTTAGTTAATAAAAATCAAACGGTGGTCATAAGAGGGTCTGGTGTTGATATTAAATATTTTTCTCCAGATTTTTGCCAAGAAGTAAAAAAAGACTCCTTTATTTTCCTTATGGTCTCAAGGCTACTATGGGATAAGGGGGTAAGGGAGTTTGTGGAAGCTGGAAAGGATTTAAAAAAACTTTATGATGATA
>JBKBRK010000089.1:0-4167 GCA_046292245.1 Aquificaceae bacterium | reverse complement strand
TTACAGAAATCTTTAAGAGAGAAGGTAAGAAAAAGTCTGTGGGAAAACATAGGATGGTTAGAAAGAGAGTTAAACAAAAAAGTGGATTCCCAAGAGGTAGAAGAGACTCTCCTTGAAGAGTTTTCAAAGGATTTTAACTTTGAAGGCTACGCAGAGGTACCCCAAGATGCCTTTGAGCTTGCACAAAAGCTGAAAGAAGATATGACCTCCCAAGAAACTATCTTTGAAGATACTGGAAGGAGACACAGCAGCATAAAGATAAGAGAGGGTGTTTATGTATTAAAATAACTGCTAAGTTTTACGATACTATTACTGAAGGGAGGTTTTGATGTTTGGTGCTACCTTTGGCATAGTTGCTCAGGCTCTTGAGATTTTCAAAAAATCTATAGAGGTAAGAAATAGGAATATTCTAAACGCCAACAATCCAGACTACGCCCAAGAAATACCCCTTGTGAAAAGTTTTGCACCGGTCGGTATAAGGTTGGATGATATTGTCAGAAATCAAGGTTTTTATTACATGTCTTTGAGAAATCAAAAGCTTTCCCTCGTTTCCTCCCTTGATACCAACATAAAAGGGAATTCACAAGTGGAAGGTATCTTTCAGGAATTCGCGCAAGGCTTGGGAGGAAGCGAGTATCTAAATCGCTTTTTAACCTCTTACCAAAACCTTATGAAGGAGCCAACCAACGAAGGGGTAAGGAATGAGCTATTTCACTCTGCCAAGAGTTTAGTTTCCTACCTCAAAGACAGAAAAAAAGATTTAGACAGAATGCAGAACGCTACAGATTACGACATGAGGCAGTTTATAAGCAAGGTAAATACCCTTACAAAGAAGATAGCCCAGATAAACCAGGAAATGTTGGTAGGATACGCTCAAACTTACACAAGGGGCAAAGACTACAAAAACCTTTTGGACGAAAGGGACAGCTATTTAAGGGAGCTTTCTGATCATATAAGCATAAAAGTGCAAGAGGATGAAATTGGTAGGGTAAGGGTTGAAACAGATGGGGGCTTTGTTTTGGTAGAAGATAGGTTTAACTGGGATCTAAGGTACGATGCAAGCAACAGAAGGGTCTTATGGAAGTCAAAGGATGGGTCAGAGCTAAACATAGGAACTCTTTTGAGTGGAGGTAGAATAAAGGGGCTTCTTGATTTTCAAAGGGATATACAGGAATATATAAACAGGCTTGATAGCCTCTCAAAAAAGCTCATAAGCCAGGTAAAGCTTCCGCTAAACTCACAGGCAACTTCTAACTGGTACTGGTTTAATGCTGTAAGCGACCCAAATGCAAGCTTAGGAATATCTGGAAGTATAACCTTTAATTTCTTGGGAGGACCTGTAGTTATTAGCTACTCACCTACCGACAGCTTAAATGATCTAATCAACAACATAAACAGCAACTTAGCCCCAAACTTTACCGCAAGCCTTGTAAATAACCCCGATGGAACCTACACCATGCTTATAAGCTCCTCCAACCCATCAAACACCATAGAGGACAGCAATAACCTTATACACAGGTCGGAGGCGCTTTTTGTGGGAAACAGCATTTCAGATATAGATATAACTCCAAACTTAAATAACTATCTACAAAACCTTGATTACGAGAAGGTGGATGAATTTACAGACTTTTCAAGGAATTGGTGGGAGGATGCAAAAGCCCTTTACAACGATTTTATCAACACCCTTTCCTCAAGGCAGAAAGACCTAAGAGTAAATTACGACATAGAAAGTGTCATCCTCAACTCTTTAAACACAAGGCTTCAAGATATGCAGGGGGTTTCCGTTGATGAGGAATTTATGGAGCTTATGAACCTGCAAAAGATCTATGATGCCATGGCAAGGGCGGTAAAAACCATGGACGAAATGATACAATCTACACTAAATATGGTATGAGGTGGCTAAAATGAAGGTACCTGATAATCTTATCTTTGCTTTGTTTAAGGAACAGGATGGAAGGATAAGAAGAAATCTTCTTGACAAATCCTTAGAGATCTCCACGGGTAAAAAATATCAAAGGATCTCCGATGAACCCTCTGCCACTTACGAACTCTTAGATTTAAAAAAGGAAATAGCTCAGCTGTCTCAGTACTCCAAGAATAGGCTTTTCGCAGACACTAACCTTAGCTACATAGACCTAAACCTTGGCAAAACATCAGATAGCCTAAACCTACTTTATGCAAAAACTCTTCAAGCAAAAAACCAAATCCTTCAATCAGACCAGTTGGTTGCCATAGGTGAGTTTTTCTCATCGGCTCTAAGGTCTCTATTGGATAGAGTTAACGACCAGCTTGGTGGGAACTATCTCTTTGGTGGTAGCAGCCTTACCAAAAAACCCTTTAACGAAAACACTCTTCAGTACGAAGCATCCAATGAAACTTTCAAAGTGTGGCTTTCAGAAAACTACGAGGTGGATGTTTTTCTAAGGGGAAATGAAGTTTTTGGTGTTAACTTTGCCATATCTAACGCTTCTTTCGCAAGCACAGGCACGCAATTTACAAATGGCGGCACATTAACTATAAATGTAGGATCCAGCGCAATAAACATAAACTACTCTGCTGGACAAACTCTGACAGACTTGGTAGATCAAATAAACAACAACTATTCCAACATAATCCAAGCAAAGGTAAGCCAAAACCCCGATGGTACCTATTCCTTGGCTATAATGCCAGTGGATATAAGCAAGGATATATCCATTTCTGATACAAGCGCTGGGGACTTTGATACAGGCAGTACAGATTTTTACTCACCAAACATACTACAGGCGGTGAAAAGAGTGGGAGATAAGCTTTCCAACGGCGTTTATCCCGATGACTCCGACCTTATGCTTCTACAGAGAGCCTTTGAAAGAATAAGCTTTAGGAGGTCCCAAGTGGGAAGCTCCTTATCACAGGTAAAGAATCTGCAGCCCGTGCAAGAGCATCTATCGGATAACTTACAAAAGCAAAAATCTGACATAGAAGATGCAGACCTACCACAAAGCATCATGGACTATACACGTTATAAAGTTGCTTACGAAGCCTTGATGCGTATAATAGCAGACCAGAAGGATATAACCATACTTAGATATCTCTAAGAATCTTGTTAAAATAATAAGGATGAAAATTCTGGTGGTGAAGTTTGGTGGCACATCTGTTGCCAACTTGGAAAGGATTGAAAACGCCGCAAGGAAGGTGCTTGAAAAGCTAAAGCAGGGTTATAGGGTGGTGGTGGTCTCTTCTGCTATGGCTGGTGAAACAGACAGGCTTATAAAATTGGCAAAGGAGATAGAGCCCATACCGCCGGAAAGGGAGGTAGATATGCTTATATCAACGGGGGAACAACAGGCTATAGCCCTGTTTGCAATGACCCTTAAAAAGATGGGCGTGCCCGCAGTTAGCCTTTGCGGGTGGCAAGTGCCCATAATAACCGACAAGGTACATACAAAGGCAAGGATAAAAAAGATTGGAGCACAGAGATTAAAAAACCTTTTAGAAGAAGGTTATACTCCCGTGGTGGCTGGCTTTCAGGGCGTTTCAGAAGATTGGGAGATAACCACCTTGGGAAGGGGAGGTTCAGACCTTTCGGCAGTTGCCTTGGCTTATGCCCTTGGTGCAGACTGTGAAATATATACGGACGTAGAAGGTGTCTTTACCGCAGACCCAAGGATAGTTCCCAACGCTAAAAAGATACCCGCTATATCCTATGAGGAAATGTTGGAGATGGCTTCTCTTGGTGCAAAGGTTATGCAGGCAAGAAGCATAGAATTTGCTATGAAATATATGGTAAGGATACATGTTAGAAGTTCCTTTAACCACAAGGAGGGCACTTGGATAGTGCCTGAGGAGGAAGTTATGGAAAGGAGCGTAGTAAGGGCTATAACCCTTGAGAAGAATGAATCAAGGATAACTGTAGTGCGTGTGCCCGACAAACCGGGCATAGCCTATAAGATATTTAAGGCCTTGGGAGATGCCCACATAGTGGTGGATATGATAGTTCAAAATGTTTCTCATCAAGGATATACAGATATGTCCTTTACTGTAAATAAGGCAGATGCTCTAAAGGCGGAGGAAATTGTAAAGAAAGTAGCTCAGGAGATAGGTGCCCAAGAGGTGGTAAGAGATGATCGCATAGCAAAGGTTTCTGTGGTAGGCATTGGTATGAGAAGCTCTTATGGCACCGCTGCCAAG
>JBKBRK010000088.1:0-4229 GCA_046292245.1 Aquificaceae bacterium | reverse complement strand
CTTCTTTGCATCCAAGGAGCATAGCGGATAAAGAAAATAAGCCAGAACCACAACCAACGTCAATGAACGTACAACCTGCGATCTCTTTTTCTGGTAAAAACCTTGTTAAACTTTCTTGAGCTTCTTTTATAACCTTCTCATTAACCACGTTTTTTACATAGTTCTTCCAGTTTCTACCAAACTTAAACATTTGCCTCATAGTTTATAACCTCCAATATACAAACCCTTTTTTTCTCGCTTCTTCTGCCTCATATACACCCTTAACATCGACAATTATATAAGGCTCTGTGGTAATCGCCTTTAATTTATCCAAGCTCAAATTTTCTGCGAAAAGGTTATGCTTAACCGCCAGCACTATAGCATCATAAGGGGCGTAAGCTGATAAATCCTCTATAAGCTCAATGCCATATTCACCGATAACCTCTTCCGCATTGGCTATAGGATCATAGACATAAAGGTCTGTCTCAAAATCCCTGAGTTTTTTGTAAAGGTCATAGACTTTGCTATTCCTCACATCGGGCACATTTTCCTTAAAGGCTATTCCCAAAAGGGCAACCTTTGCCCCCTTTACCCTTTTTCCAGCCTTTATAAGAAGCTTTATCGTTTCTTCTGCCACATAGTTTGCCATTTCTTCGTTAATTCGCCTACCCGCAAGGATAAGATGGGGTACATAGCCCACCTCCAAAGCCTTGTGCGCCAAGTAGTAGGGATCAACGGGAATACAATGACCCCCAACAAGCCCCGGCTCAAACCTTAGGAAATTCCATTTAGTACTTGCAGCTTTTAGCACTTCCCTTGTATCTAATCCCATATGATGAAAGATTATAGCAAGCTCATTAATTAGAGCTATGTTTATATCCCTCTGGATGTTTTCTATAACCTTAGCCGCTTCTGCTGTTCTTATATCCTTAGCTTTGTAAATTCCAGCCTTTATGACCTTACCATAAACTCCCGCAATTATTTCAAGAGTTTCCTCACTATCTCCCGCAACAACCTTCACTATGTTTTCTATGGTATGTTCCTTGTCTCCCGGATTTACCCTTTCTGGCGAATAGCCAACAAAGAAGTCCTTTTTCCATGTTAGACCACTTTCCTTTTCTAAAATTGGTATGCATACCTCTTCTGTAGCACCGGGATATACGGTAGATTCATAAACTACAATGGAACCCTTTTGTAGATTTCTTCCCACAAGGGCTGAAGCTGACCTTAGAAAGGATAAATCTGGATTTTTCAACTTATCAACCGGTGTGGGAACCGCAACTATTATAAATTTAGCTTCTCTTATATCTTCCTCCCTGTTTGTAAATCTTATTCCGGAGGATAGTAATTCTTCTTGTGAGACCTGATTGTTCCTATCTATTCCCAATTTAAGCTCTTCTGTTCTTTTTGTATTTTTATCAAAGCCTATCACCAAAAAGTGTTTAGCAAGGGCAACCGCAAGGGGCAACCCCACATAGCCCAAACCCACAACGCATATGCTTTCTTCTGTGTTAAGAAATTTGTCTAACATTTATTGCCTCCTACCAAGTCTTGCATGAAAATAAAGATGGGGACCCTCAACCAAAAACTTTGCAGGAATAGTTATAGGTAAAAAGGCAATAAGCCTTGCTAATCTTAAGCTTTTATAGATAGCTTTTTTAAAAGGGGATGGCTTCTTTGGTAGATTGCTTGAGCTATTTTTTGATACTAAAAGACTTTTTAAAAAAAATTTATTGACTTTATTACCAAATAACAATACTTGAAAGGAGGGGGTTAATTCTTTGATGTGTGTATTATCTACAAGAAATATATCTTTAAAACCTACCCTACTAAGTAAGTTTTTAAGAGATGTTTTTGAAAACCTTAGAAAGTGATGAGGTGGAAAATCCACCTTCATATCAATCTTTCTACCTTTTTTTGTTATCCAACTTTCCCTGTTTGGAACACTCCCTGCTATAAATCCATCTTCCTTCAACATGTTTTTTATAGCTTCTATAAAAGCGATTGGTTTGTCTTGATGCTCCAAAACTTCAAAAAAGGTAATCACATCAAACTTTAGCCCTTCTCTTTGACAAAACTCTGTAAATTCTTCGGGAGAGGCACAGTAGGTATTCTTTAAACCCCACTTTTCTTGGCAAATCTTTATACTTTTACTATCAAAGTCTATGCCCCACACCTCAAATCCTAAATCCCTGGCAAACTTCAAAAACAATCCATCTCCACAACCTACATCAAGAAGCTTACCAGAGGTTTTTGGAAAATACTTAAAAAAAGGAATACAATAATGTGGTACTTCTTCTCTTGCTCCGAGATGAAACATCTCATAGGTAAGGCATCCTTCTCCTTCATAAAATTCTGGTATGATCTTCAAAGGCTCCCACCAATGCAATCCACAGTTGGAACATTCATATAACTTGTATTCTTGACCGTTAAAGCTTGAAATGTAAACCTCCCTGTGCTTATCTTCTCTATTTCCACATACAGGACAGTTTGGCATAGATGAAGCTCCTAAAAAATTCTACCATATCTTTATCCCCAAATAATTTCTAATTTTATCCACAAAGCCCCTTCTGTCCAATAAGAAAACCAAATAGCCAAGTGGCTTGGTTAAACTTGCTAAAAACTTACCAGAAAGGCTTTTAGGTTTAAATCTTCTTCTTTCTTGAGGTACATAATTTTCCCACACATTGTAAGCTATTGCAAATAAGAGGCACAAAAAAGGAGCCCCTAAAAACCTTTTCATAGTAATTAAATCCAAAACCTCCGAGTATAACAAAAGCCTACCCTCCGCATTCTGAAGCTTTGCCAAGGTTTTGTCCTTTGGTCTGCAAATAGATTCTACATCTTGATGGTATATTCTTACTGGTATATTAAAAGCTCTTCCTATGTAGCGTTTGCCCATCCTTAGCCACACAACACTTTCTGGTACTAAATTTGGAATGTCCTCCGGAAAAGGAAATTCCTTTAAAACTTCAGTCTTTAAGCATCTAAATTTCTCACCTTCGACCTTATAGTAAAAAATATAATCAATAAAAGAAACATCAAAAGGTTCTTTGGGAAAAAGATCACCAACTACTTTACCATTATCATCTAAGCATAATCCCATAACCCAGGCAAAATGGGCTTGCTTTTCTGCTGGGATTGTATTCCACATATATAGGAACTTCTCCAGAGCATCTGGTAAAAGTTCATCATCACTATCAATGGGTACAAAATATTTTCCTCTTGCTTCTCTTACACCCCGATTAAAGGCTACTTTTTTATGTTGATTTGGCTGCCAAATATAGATTATAGGAAAATCATTATTCTCCTTTTGCCAATCCCTCACAAGCTCTTTTGTGTCATCCGTTGATCCATCATCCACAATTAGCCATTCAAAATCCCTAAAAGTTTGCCTCTTTATGCTTTCGTAAAGTCTCGGCAATGTATGTGCTCTATTGTAAGTTGGTGTAAATACTGTAAAAAGTGGCATAGCTTGCACTTTTTTATTTTATAAAAACATAATTATGCCCACCTTTCATGTTAATAAATATATCATAATTTGTCTCTTCTAAGTCGCCGTTAGATAAAAGGCTATAGGGCTTATATCCTAAATCTTTAAGAAAATTTGTCGCATTAAGTCTTAAAGAGGCATCTATGATATCATCTCCCAAGGTTTCCATAATGATGAGTGGGGAATGGCTTTTTAGAAGATTTTCTCCACCTTTTAGAGCTAAATATTCCGCACCTTCAATATCAATCTTCATAATGGTTGGTGGCTTGTGAGTTTTTATATATTCGTCAAGGGTAATAGTTTTAACTTTTATGACGTGTGATCCTCCAAAAAGATCTCTCTTTATCATTGAACTCCGGCTACTATCTCCTTTGCAGCTAAAAAATTCTATCTCTCCAACAACATCTGAAACAGCAACTTGGTTAAGAAAGGTATTTTTAAAATCCTGTGGTTTTACGTTCATCTCTAATATCTCAAATACCTCTGGCAAAGGCTCAAAAGCATGAATTTGTCCTTCTTTAATAAACTCCTGGGCTAAAAGTGTATAAAATCCATAGTTGGCACCAATATCGTAGAAGATATCATCGTACTTTAAATATTTTATAAAAAACTTTATAGTTTGAAACTCTGATAAGGAACCAAAATAAGCTATTGTATACATATCGCGAGAAGATCCATACGGCGTTGGTGCGTAAATTCTCAAAAATGACCACGCCCAATAAATTAAAGAAGGTAAATTTTTTGGTCCATAGACTTG
>JBKBRK010000087.1:0-4267 GCA_046292245.1 Aquificaceae bacterium | reverse complement strand
AAGATCTCCTACATAATACTCGCCTACTCTATGTCAAAACTCATTAATCTTAAACCAGCAATTTAGGTATAATCATTAAATGAGAGTGCGTAAATTTATCCCTATAATCTTTGGGCTTTTTGGCTTTTTGTTTTTACTCTTTGGGCTTACACTCCTTATTCTATCCACAAACTTACCCTCTGTTGAGGCTTTAAAGGATTGGAAACCTCCCGTTGCTACCGTGGTTTATGATACCAAGGACAGACCTTTTGGGGATGTAGCCATACAAAGAAGGTATTATGTGCCCCTCGGAGATATTCCCCCTCATGTAAGACAAGCCTTTATATCTGCAGAGGATAAAAATTTTTACAAGCATCCCGGTATAGACCCGCTGGCGGTATTGAGGGCAATCTACGCCAACCTTAGGTCTGGGGGGTTCAGACAAGGGGCATCCACCATAACCCAGCAAGTAGCCAGAAACCTTTTCCTTACACCCGACAAAAGCCTAAAAAGGAAGATGAGGGAGGCTTTGTTGGCTTTGAAGATTGAAAGGCATTTTACAAAGGACCAGATCCTTGAGATGTACCTAAACTACATATATTTGGGGCAGGGGGCTTATGGGGTGGAAGCAGCCTCAAGGATATACTTTGGAAAGTCTGTCAAAGAGCTTTCTGTGGATGAGGCAGCCATATTGGCGGGGCTTCCAAAAGCTCCCACAAGGTACAACCCCTTTAGAAGCCCAGAAAGGGTAAAGGAAAGAAGAAACTACGTGCTTGCACGCATGTACGAGGATGGTTATATAAGCGAGGAAGAGTATAAAAGGCTTATTGAAAAACCAATAAAAGTAAGGCTTGAAAATAGGTATTACGGAATGGACTACTTCCTTGATTATTTAAGAGATTATCTGATAGACAAATATGGAGAAGTGGTACTGGCAGGCGGTTATAAGGTATATACCACCGTGGATAAGGACCTTCAGGAACACGCAAGTAAGGTTTTAAAAAAGGGCATAGAGAGAGTTGCCAGGGCTAATGGCATTCCCTTCCTTCCAGAGGACCCTTATGAGGTAGAGAAAAGGTATCAAGAACAAAAAATTGAAGAAAAGCCCGGCAAGGTCTATATAGCAAAGGTGGTGGAGGTGAAAAACGGTAGCTTTTTGATAGAGTTAAAGGATAGGCAGTATGAAGCCCTGGCTAATAACCTGCCCGCAGAGAAGGGGGATTATGTGCTCGTGCGCTTTTATAAAGAGGGTAAAAGCAAAGAGCTAAAAGTTGGGGTGCTACCAGACCTGAACGGAGCCTTGGTAAGTCTTGACGTTCAAACGGGAGCCCTTAGGGCTATGGTGGGCGGATATTCCTACCTGCGAAGCTCCTATAACAGGGCTGTTTATGCCAAAAGGCAGCCGGGGTCTGCCATAAAGCCCATCATATACTTAGCAGCCCTTATGAAGGGATACACACAGGCAAGCATAATAGATGCTACTCCAAGAAGCTTCTATGACCCATCAAGGGGCAAAGAATGGACACCCGATAACTACGAGGGAGCCGATTATGGCTTTGTAAGCCTTAGAACCGCCCTCGCCAAGAGTATAAACACCGCAACTGTAAACTTCCTTGCGGACATAGGCTTTGACACACCCATAGAGATAGGAAGGCTCCTGGGCATTGAGTTAAAGCCCTACTATTCCATGGCTCTTGGTAGTATAGAGGTCACGCCACTCCAACTTACTTCGGCCTTTCAAGCTTTCGCCAATCTTGGAAAGCATTGTAAACCTTACTTTATAAGGAAGATAGTGGCTCCCGATGGGTCTGTACTGGAGGAAAACTCCCCTAAGTGTGATCAGGTCCTTCCACCTCAGGAGACAAGGGTTTTGGTGGACATGTTAAGGGCTGTGGTTCTTGAAGGAACTGCCCTTTCCGCAAGCTCTCTGCAAAGGGTTTTGGCAGGAAAGACTGGCACCACCAACGACTATATGGATGCTTGGTTTGTGGGCTTTTCCCCTTACATAGTGGCTGGTGTATGGGTGGGCTTTGATGTAAAAAGGAGTATGGGTAAAGGCATGGCTGGAGCAAGGGTAGCTTTGCCCATATGGATAGATTACATGTCCGTGGCTGCTTATATGTATCCCAATAGCGATTTCCCTATTCCAGAAGGGGTGGTGCAGGTAGATTGTCCCACACCTATGCTCTTTGTAAGCGGCACAGATAGTATATGCAACCAAGAAAGCCAACCAGCAAACAACGAGCTTGAAGAAATAGTGGATCCAAAATATCTTAAAAAAGAGGAAGGTCCAAGCATAAAGGAGATACCCTGATGAAGGAACTACTGCTTGAGGGCACCTTTGTTAGCATAGACATAGAGGCAACGGGCTTTGACCCTTCAAAGTCAGATATTATAGAGATAGCCTGTGTAAGGGTTGAAGGTGGCATCATCACCGATAGGTTCTCCACCCTTATAGATCCTGGATACCCTTTACCCCAGAGGATAAAAGACCTTACAGGGATCACCAACGCCATGCTTGTGGGAAAGCCGAAGATAGAAGAGGCCCTCCCAAGCTTTTTAAAGTTTGTAGAGGATAGCATACTGGTAGCCCACAACGTGGAAAAGGACATATCCTTTATTGATAAATACCACAGGAGGATCTACGGAGAAAGGTTTAGACCTCCCCATATTTGCACCTTAAACTTAGCTAAGAACCTCCTTCCAGAATTAAAAAAATACTCTTTGGGAGATCTGGCAGATTATTTTGGCATAGAGTACAGCAGAAAACACAGGGCTATGGAAGATGCCCAAACAACTGCCATGGTCTTTCTTGAGCTTTTGAGGATCCTCTGGTACAAATTGGGCATAGGCGACTATCTTGAAGTGAAAAGGCTTTCAAAGAGGTAGTATATTCTTGATCTTTTCCACAAAGCCGCTTTTTCTTTCCACCCCTTGATCTCCCAGTTCCTTTGCAAGCTTTTCAAGAAGGTTTCTCAAGTTTGGATTTATATCCTTTGGCACCTCTATGCGAAAGGTTATGATGAGGTTTCCGGCGCCTGTGGAGGAGGGAAAGCCCATACCCAAAAGGTTTTTGGTAGAGCCGCATTCTGTACCCGGTTGGACAAAGACCTCTACCTCATCCCCCCTTAGAGTTTTCACCTTTATGGTACCCCCAAGGACAGCCATAGGGTAAGAGATGAACTTCTCCATATGTAAGTCCTTCCCCACCTTTTTGAAGACTTCGTGGGGCTTTAGAGTTATCCTAAGGTAAAGGTCTCCCGGTTCTCCTCCCCTTTCTCCCATATGTCCAAAGCCCGCCACCTTTAGCACATCTCCCTCATCAGTCCCAGGTGGAATATTCACCTTCACCTTGCTTTTCTTTGCAACCCTTCCCCTTCCACCGCATGCAGGGCAAAGGTTCTTTATTATGTAGCCCCTACCCTTGCATACAGAACAAGGCCTTGGAAAGTTAAAAATACCGCTTACCCTTTTTCCCGTGCCGCCGCAGGCATGACAGGATATCTTTTCTATGGGCTCTCCGTGCCCCTTTCCACCACACACAGGGCAATCTATCCATCTTTCGTACTCTATCTCCTTTTCCCCCCCGAAACCCGCCTCCTCAAGGCTAAGCTCAAGCCTAAGCCTTATATCTTGTCCCTTTTTAGGCTTTGGTGCCCTTCTCATCCCTTGCCAAATATTTTCAAGAAAGTCCTGTACATACTCCATAAAGTCCCTGTAGCCCTTTTCATCTCCCTTTTGTAGGATTTGGTCGTACCTTTCCCTTTTTTCCTCGTCCGACAGAATGTGGTAGGCTTCGTTTATCTCCCTAAAGCGTTCCTTTGCCTGAGGGTCCGGGTTTATATCAGGATGCCATTCCTTTGCAAGCCTTCTGTAGGCTTTTTTTATCTCCTCCTTGGTGGCTTTCCTGCTTACTCCAAGTATTTGATAGTAGTCTTTTATCGCCACAGGCTATAATATACATCATGATAAGGCTTTTTCTAATACTATTTTTTACCTTTAACCCGTCTTTTGCCAAAGACCTTTTGCTTGCTTCTACCTATCCCATATATTACCCTTTGAGCTATATAGCAGGGGATAAATTCTCTGTTGATGTCCTCATAAAAACCCAAGCAGACCTCCATCACTATGAATTAAAGCCCAGCGATATAAGAAGATTACAATCGGCAAGAGCCTTTTTTTACCTTGGCATAGAAGGCTGGGAAAGGAAAATAGCCCAAAGGCTTCCCAAAGAAAAATCTTATTCCCTTAATAAAAGCATAGACTTTATAAAAGCGGGCAAACACTC
>JBKBRK010000086.1:0-4435 GCA_046292245.1 Aquificaceae bacterium | reverse complement strand
ATATTACCGTTGGATTCCCTCTTCCAAGTGAAATACTTGCAAACCTTACAGCCATAACCGCGGAAGGAGCCTTATCCATAGTTTAAATTGGGGTTTTTGAAACAGCCTCTATTTAAACTTGTCATATTCTTTAACTTGTTCTATATTTAATATGGCAGGAGGTTTTTTATGTCCTTGAGACCGCTAAAGCTTAGAAATAAGATCATACCCATACCCATAATCCAAGGGGGCATGGGGGTTGGCATATCTTGGGAAAGGCTTGCAGGTGCGGTTGCAAGGGAAGGAGCCATGGGGGTTGTCTCTGCAGTTGGCACTGGTTATCGTTATCCTGAGCTTGTCAAAAGGGACAAGTTTGGAAGACCCATAGGCTCCATCTATGCCCACAGCAAAGAGGCATTAACAAGGATAATACAAGAGGCAAAAAGACTTTCTGAAGGAAGGGGAGCCATAGGGGTTAATATCCTGTGTGCCATAACAGACTATGGAAGGGTTGCGGCGGATGCGGTAGAGGCTGGTGCAGATGCCATCATATCGGGTGCTGGGCTTCCTTTGAGGCTTCCCGAGTACGTGGGAGATGCAGAGGTTGCCCTTATTCCTATAGTTTCTTCAGCAAGGGCTTTGAACCTTATATGCAGAACATGGGAAAAGAAATACAAAAGATTGCCCGATGCGGTAGTTTTGGAGGGCCCAAAGTCTGGCGGTCATCAGGGCTTTAAATACGAAGAATGCTTTTTACCCGAATACCAACTTGAAAATCTATTCCCTTCTGTTTTGGAAGAGGCAAAGAAATGGGGTGATATACCTGTTATAGTGGCGGGCGGTGTTTGGAGTTATAGGGATATAAAGCATTACACGGATAGAGGAGCAAGCGGTGCTCAAATAGCCACACGCTTTGTTACCACTTACGAGTGCGATGCTCCGCCCATATACAAGGAGATAGTGCTAAACGCAGAAGAGGAAGACATAATCCTTTTTAAGTCTCCGGTGGGTTATCCTTTGAGAGTGGTTAAGACTCCCTTTATAGAAAGAGTCCTTGCAGGTTATAACGGCTGGCAGGGCTGTGTATCCCATTGTATAACACCATGCAACAAAGGAGAGGAAGCCAAAAAGGTGGGCTTTTGTATAGCGGATGGGCTTGGGGCGGCTTGGCTTGGAAACTACGAGGAGGGTATATTCATAAGCGGTGCAAACGGCTACCTTTTGAAAAGGCAAGGCATAATAAGCGTAAAAGAGCTTATAGAGATGCTTACTGGTAAAAAACCAGATCCTACCCTTGAGGAAGCTAATAGTTTAAAATATATTAACAAGGAGGGATAACATGTTTAGGTCTTTATGGACTTCCGCATCGGGAATGTTGGCGCAACAAACCAACCTTGACGTTGTGTCCAATAACATGGCAAACGTCAACACCGTTGGCTTTAAGAAGATAAGGGCAACCTTCCAAGACCTTATATACCAAACTATAAGAGACCCGGGAGCTCCCACGTCGCCCGCCACACGCAACCCATCTGGTTTTCAGATAGGTTTGGGAGTTTATGTATCAGACACCTATGGCATTTTTAATCAGGGCAATATCTTTCAGACGGGTAATAATTTAGATATTGCTATACAGGGTGATGGCTTTTTTAAGGTGGTCCTGCCCGATGGCACGATAGCCTACACAAGAAATGGGCAGTTTAGGCTTGATGCAGATGGTAGGATTGTAAACCCAGAGGGCTATCCCCTTGACCCCGAGATAACCATTCCACCCGATGTTATAAGCGTAGGTATTGGACCGGATGGAACAGTATCAGTTCTCCGGCAAGGAGCTGTTGCTGGCGAAGAAGTAGGCAGGATTGAACTTGCCAAGTTTGTAAACCCTGCAGGGCTTCGCAGAATCGGTAATAACCTTTTTATTCAAACAGATGCTTCTGGTGAGCCTATTATAGACAATCCGGGTAATCAAGGATTGGGAACACTCCTTCAGGGATACCTTGAATCTTCAAACGTAAATATAGTGGAGGAGATGGTAAATCTTATAATTGCCCAAAGGGCTTTTGAATTCAATACAAAGGGTATAACGGCTTCGGATGAGATGCTCGGTCAAGCTGCCAATCTAAGAAGGTAAGTGGGATAAAATGGATATTGAAAAGCTGGCGGAAAAGCTAAAAGACCTGATAGTAGGAGACCTAAAGGAGGAGCTTAAAGATTTAAAGATCACCTTTGAGTCTGTAGATAAAAGACTTTCAAGCCTTGAGGAAAGACAGGCAAACCTTGAGGGGGAAGTAAGGGAGATAAAAAGGTCTATAGACTATCTGAATAAAAGGCTTGATGATACCAGGGCGGAGTTAAAGGCAGAAATAGCTCAAAATACCCAAAGGATTGATGAGGTCAATAGAAGGCTTGACGATACCAACAAGAGAATTGATGATACCAATAAGAGAATAGACGAAACAAGAGCAGAACTAAAGGCAGAAATAGCTCAAAATACCCAAAGGATGGGCGAGATTAATAGAAGGATAGACTTCCTTTACATAGAGATCTCCAACATAAAAGCAGACATAAACAGAGCTATATCTCAAAAGGAAGTGCTTGAAGATATATTTACAAGACTTCAAAGGATTGAAAAAAGGGTTTTTGGGATAGGCTAGGAATGATTACCAAAAAAACTGTGGGAGATATCTTTTCTGCAGTTAGTAAAAAGTATGATTTTTTCCTAAACCTTATAACCTTTGGGAACATAGATAGGTGGCAAAGGGATCTTCTTGGAATGCTACCCTATGAAGGGAACAGGCTTGATGTGGGCACTGGCACTGGGGAGGTCTTGTTAAAGTCTCAAAATAAAGGTCTAAGGGTGGGTATTGACCTTTCTTTGGAAATGCTAAAAGTGGCAAAGGGAAAATGCAAAGCTTGTAAGTTTTTGGTGGCAGATGGAGAAAACATGCCCTTTAGGGACTCTGTCTTTTCTTCCATAAGCCTTTCCTTGGTCTATAGACATCTTTTAAACAGAAAAGCCTTTTTAAAGGAAGCCAAAAGGGTACTAAAAAAAGAGGGCTGTATGGCCCTTTTGGATATAAACAAGTTTGTCCTAACACCTTTACTTATATTTTTAATGAAATATCCCCTAAAGCTCTTGGGTCTTTTGCTTTTTGGCAAAGATAAATGGGGCTTTTTTATTCACTCCCTTGAAAACTCCCTTAGAATAGAAGAGGTAAATAGGGAGCTAAAGGAGGAGGGCTTTGAGGTGGTGGAAGTCCAAAGGAGGCTTTTTGGACTTGTCTATATACTTCTTGCAAAAAAAGGTTGAAATCCTTCAAGTTTTCTTTTTTATCCTTATTCTTTTCTTTGCTCTTTGGAGGGTAGAAAGGCAAAAAGCCTTTTTGCACTTTGAAGATGAAGGGTCTTTGGAGCTTTTGGTAGAGGGTCCTGTTATAAAGGAGGATTATGCCTTAAGGATTAGGGCAAAGGTTCTTGGAGGAGATTTTCCAGAGCTGTATGGCAAAGGGGTATTGTTAAAGCTTTATGGAGCAGAGGATATACCCTCCAAAGCCTTTTGGATTTATGGAAAGGTAAAGGCAGAGGGGGATAGATTTTTTATAAGCGCCAGCTGGAAGGATATAGAGGGTGTATCCTTAAGGCAGAAGAGTATAAGGGAAAGGTATATGGAAAGGGTGGAGGAGAAGATAAAGGACCCGCAGGTGAGGGCTTTGACCCTTAGCTATCTTTTTGGAGAATCTCAGGAAATACTTCCGCAGGAGGTTTTTTACCATTTTAGGAAAACGGGCTTGGTGCATCTTTTGGTCATCTCTGGCTTTCATATTGCCATGTTCTTTTTGGTGCTTAGGTATGCTCTTCCTTATCCCTACGGTGTGGTCTTTGCTCTTGTGGGGACTACCCTTTATGTATTCCTTTTAACACCACAAGGAGCGCCCGCCCTAAGGGCTTGGCTTATGTTCTCCTTTTGGGTGCTTATAAAACTACTTCAGGGAAGACCCAACAACCTATCCATTCTTTTCTTATCAGGTAGTTTAATGCTTCTTTTTGTCCCAAGTTTTTCCAAGTCCTTTTCCTTTTGGCTTTCCTTCTTTGCGGTTTTATACATAATCTTGGGAATTAGGCTTATAAGCTTTGAAGAAAATAGCTATCAAAGAAGAGTTTTAAATTCTTTTCTTGTTTCCTTTTTTGCCTTTTTGGGGGTTTCTCCTTTGCTTTGGAGCTTTACCACCAACAGCGCAGGCAGTATAGTTTTTAGTTCAATAGTGGGCACCCTGTTTTTGCCCTTTACCCTGTATGGTGTATTAGAGATAATCACCTACTTTAGCCTTCCTACATTTCCCATGGAACTTTTAGGTAAATTGGTGCTTTTTTCTGTGAAAAGTTTCTCTTTCCTTGATTTAGAAATAGGCATACCGCTAAGCCTTTGGCAGGCTATTTTTATATCAAGCCTTGGGGCTTT
>JBKBRK010000085.1:0-4533 GCA_046292245.1 Aquificaceae bacterium | reverse complement strand
ACCCACCCGGAGGATGAGGCAAGGTTTGTGCTCGAGGGAGAGATCACCATAGGCACCCAAGAGGGAGTTTATCATCTCAAAGAGGGAGATATGTTGGAGATAAAGGCTGGCACAAGACATTGGGCAAAGACAGAGAAGGGTGTAAGATACCTCTGCGCAAGCAAAGGCTGTTAGATCTCTTCAAGGGCTCTTCTTTTTTGGCTTGCCTTTGAAAGGTATTCTTGGAGTTCTTTTATCTTCTCTTTTTCTATAAGGTCTTTTAACCTTTTTAAGGATTCCTCAAAGGTGCCTATGGCTTTTAGCACTTCTTCCTTGTTTTCAAGGAATATATCACGCCACATTATGGGGTCAGAAGCCGCTATCCTTGTAAAATCTTTAAAGCCGCCGCCGGGGTATTTAAAAAGGTTCACCTCTTTGCTAAGTCTTCCTATGGTATCTATAAGGGCAAAGGCTACCGCATGGGGAAGATGGGAAACTGCACCAAAGATAAAATCATGAAGGTATGGATCCATCTCTTCCACCAAAGACCCTAAGCCTTTCCATAAGCTTTTTATCCTTTCCTTTGCATAGGGGTCTGTATTTTTTGTTGGAGTTAGGATAAACCTTTTACCTTTAAAAAGGTCTTTTGTGGCATTTTCCACCCCTGCCTTTTCGGTGCCAGCTATGGGATGCCCACCCACGAACCTGCTTCCCAATATCTCCTCCATAAGATACACAAGCCTTCCCTTCACAGAGCCAAGGTCGGAGATTACGCAACTTTTATCAACAACTCTTACAAGGGCTTTTCCTATACCTTCAAAGCTCTTAACAGGAGTGGCTATAACCACCAAATCTGGGTCAAATCCCTTTAGCTCTTCCATATAGGTAGAGCCTTCTTCTATAACCTTTAACTCCTTTGCCTTTTCTATAGCCTTTGGGTTTATATCAACGCCGAACACTTGGCAGTTGAAGGCTTCTTTGCAAGCAAGGGCAAAGGAACCTCCCATAAAACCAACGCCTATTACAGCAACCCTTTTAAACATCTCTATATACCAACCTTCCTTCAAAGATGGTGTATATTACTTTGCCCTTTAATATTTTGTTCCAAAGGGGAGTATTCTTTGACTTGGAAAGGTTTGACTCTTCGTTGAGTATCCATACCCTTTCAGGGTCAAAAAGGGTAAGGTTTGCCTTTGAACCTTCCCTTATACTGCCATGGTCCTCAATGCCCAAGATCTTTGTCGGCTTGTAGGACATTAGATCCACCATTTTCATAAGGCTTATGTGCCCTTCCCTTACCAACTGGAGCATCATAGGAAGGGCAAGTTGCAACCCTATCATACCTGGCATAGCCTTTTCCAATAAACCCTTTTCCCAAGGGACATGGGGTGCATGGTCTGTGGCTATACAGTCTATGGTGCCATCCTTTAAAGCCTCAAGAAGAAAGTCTTGGTGTTTCTTTTCCCTTAAAGGTGGATTTACCTTTGCGTTGGAGTAGGAATTAAATATCTCCTCTTCCGTAAAGAGAAGGTGGTAGGGATTTACCTCACAGGTTATCTTTGCTCCCTTATCTTTGAAAAACCTTATTATATCTACGCTAAGGGCACTGCTTAGGTGTTGTATGTGTATGTGCCCTCCTGTATGGTATGCAAGGATACAATCCCGAGCTACTAAAATATCCTCTGCGCTTGCGTGCCTTCCTGCTATACCAAGTAAGGAGCTTACATAGCCTTCGTTTATATGCCCTATGGCGATTTTATCATCCTCGCAATGGTTCATTACAAAGCTTCCTATCTGGCTTGTAAGCTCCAAAGCCCTTTCCATAAGCCTTGAATCCATAAGGGGCGCTCCATCGTCGGTAAAAGCTACACAACCAGCCTTTTTCATAGAATAAAAATCCACAAGCTCTTGACCTTTTCTACCCTTTGTAATAGCCGAAGAAGGGAAAACTCTGCATAGACCTACATCTTCAGCCTTTTTGATCACATATTGGGCAACTTCAGGAGAATCTATTGGTGGCTTTGTGTTGGGCATGCATACAAGGGCTGTATAACCTCCAGCCACGGCAGATTTCATACCGCTTTGAAGGTCTTCCTTGTATTCTTGCCCCGGCTCTCTTAGATGGACATGAAGATCCACAAAGGAAGGACAGGCTATAAGCCCCTTTCCTTCTATTATCTGGGCTTCCAATTCAAAAAGGTCATCACCTATGGCTTTTATGCGCCCCCCTTCTATGAGTATGTCTTTTATATTGTCAAGACCTTGAGATGGGTCTATTATCCTTGCTTTCTTTATTAGGATCTTTGACATCAGATAGATTATAAACCACTTCCCTTAGGGCTTTGTAGGGGTTCTTTTCCTCCGTCTCCCATACAAAGATACTCCCCTGGCTAAGAATCCCCTTTGCGGTGGAAGATAGGGGATGGTGCCCGCAAATAACCACAGAAAGCCCCCTTTCCCTTATAAGTTCCGACAAGGCAACTTCCTCATCGGGTATGGATAGCCTTTCGGGAGGTGGTCCAAAGATGAGAAGCTCCTTTGAGCCTTCAAAGCAGGCACTTACCTCTCCCCTCTCATTCACAAGAACACCTATCTTTATACCCTTTCCCTCCACAGGCTCATAATGGATAAAGACCATATCAAGGTTATTTACTTCCTCTTTTAGTTTTTCCTCTATCTGGTCTACCAAATGGTGCATTCTTATAAAGTCCCTGCCCTCCAAGGCTAAAACCACATCAGCAAAAAGCTTACCACCAGAAGCTCTCACAAAAAGCCCCTTTATCTCCTTTACCTCAGGAAAGGACAAAAGCACCTCTCTTATTCTTTGGAGAGTCTTCTCATCCACAGAAACGTCAAGAAGTACCGATACTTCCTTCCAAAGAATATTAAAAGCGGTATAACTTACAAGGAGGGCAACGCCAAGGGCAAAGTACCTATCTAATTGATAGCCCATATAAGCGCTTAACAAGCTAAAAAGCACCAAGGAAGAACCGAAGGCATCTGTGAGAGTATGGTAAGAATCTGCTATCAAAGTGGGAGAGTTGAGCCTTTTGCCCGCTCGTCTTTCAAGGAAGGAAAGGCTCAAAGAACTAAAAAGAGAAAATATAACTACTCCCAACCCAAAGCCCAAGTATTCCTCTTTTATTATTACCTCTCTGCTAAATACCCTCTTAGCCATCTCATAGGCGGTCATGAGAAGGAAAAAGGCTATAACAATGGAGCCAAGGTTTTCTAACCTATAAAGCCCATAGGGAAACCTTTTTACCCTTTTGTCGGACAGCTTTATGGTGATAAAGGCAACCACAGAAGCAAAAGAATCGGAAAGGGAATGAACTGCTTCTCCAAGCATGGAAAGACTACCCGTTAAAAGACCACCAATAAGTTTTAAGAGAGCCTGTAGAAGGTTTATGCTGAGAGATATCAAAGCCCAATGATGCTTCTTCATCGGTTAAAAGGTGCCTTGCAGCCTTGATAACTTCCTCTTTTCTTCATTTCTTCTGTTATAGCCTTTAAAACTTCTTGCTTTTTGGTATAGGTGCAATATTCTGGAGCTATAAGCCTTTCGGGCTCTACTTCTCCTGTCAATCGGTGTATAACCATATTGCTTGGAAGTATCTCTAAAATATCCGCCGCATAGCTTGCGTATTGCTCAAGGCTTAAGACCCTAAACTCTCCCCTAAGGTACTGTTCTGCCATTTTAGTGTTTTTAATTATATGAAGTGGATGAATTTTAACACCGTCTACTGGTAAGCTTGCAAGAAGCTTGCCAGTCTCTATCATATCCTCTTTGTCTTCATAGGGCAAGCCAAGGATTATATGGGCGCATACCTTTAAACTTCTCCTTTTGGTGCGAAGAACTGCATCCACAAAGTCGGATATGCCGTGAGCCCTGTTGATAAACCTCAAAGTTTTAAAGTTGGCGCTTTGGAGCCCATACTCTATCCATACCTCAAGACCCTTTTGTGCATAGCCTTCAAGCAAATCAAGGACCCATTCGGGAGCACAGTCTGGCCTTGTACCCACATCTATGCCTACCACCTCATCAAACTCAAGGGCTGTATCATAAATGGATTTTAGGTAATCATAATCCCCGTAAGTGTTTGAATAAGATTGGTAGTATATGAAAAAGAGTATCCTCTCCCCATAGCGATTTTTTGCTCTTCTTATACCCTCTTCTATTTGCTGGCGCAAAGGTATGTAGGGCTCTAAGTGGGCGGGCTTTGTGCCAGAAAAACAATAAGTACATCCACCAAAAGCCTTTGTGCCATCTATGTTAGGGCAGGTAAAGGGAAGGGCTACCGTTATCTTTTGCACACGCCTACCATGTTTTTCCTTTAGATAGTCCTTTAGGGAATAATAGGGCAACTTTTCTGTAAAAACTACCATAGGTATAAATTTATGCTATATGCCCAAATTGTTAGTTTGTTTCTTTACAGGGATGGTGTTTCAAAAATAGCCGAAGGATCGTAGGGGCACTCCTTGCGGGTGCCCAGAATAAAAGGGCAGGGGCAAGCCCTGCCACTACAAAAGACTTTTGAACCTTCTAAAACTAGC
>JBKBRK010000084.1:0-4700 GCA_046292245.1 Aquificaceae bacterium | reverse complement strand
AGTATAAGCTAACTTTTAGAAAGCTTAAAAAACTAATGGTTAGTGGAGATCTATTATTAGCAGAGTACAATAAGTATGCTAAAAATTCTCAATATCTTGAACAACTTATCTTTATACTAACTTTTCTTAGGGAGCTACTTGGTGGAGATAACGAAAAACTAATCAGTGTTATTGAAATGCTCAAAGAATATTATTTAAGAGATAATAGTCCCACACAAGAAATTGATGAACTTATAATACAAATATTGAAAAAGTATGAAAAGATTAGAATGTTTGGATCGGACACACTGAGGGATTATTACAGGAAATGCGTTGAGATCACTAAATCCGAAAAAGACAATAAACTTTACATAGTGTGCTTTTTTAAACTCTTGGAAGAGATTGTTAGAAAATTTCTTACCTAAATGATAAAAAGTCTCAAACTATCTGATAAAAAATCTCAAACTAAATGATAAATGATATTTATAAAAGCTTGTGTTGGAAAACCAGCCAAAAGATGCAGAGGAAACAATACAAAGTAAGAAACTGGTCAGAATCGGTGGAATCTTAACTTTGGCACTTTTTATTAATTCATTATGATCCACACAAAAACCCCTTTACCCTTTCTGCCACCTCATAAGAAGCCCTTATGCAGTCCGCCACAGAAACTCCATAGAGGTAATTTCCCGTTAAGAAAAGTCCAGGGTTTTCCTCCTCAAGGGTTTTTGCAAGTTCAAGGTACTTCCCATAGCCAAGGGTGTATTGGGGTATTGCCCTCTTCCATCTTGTAAGGTTTAAAAACTCCGCTTTATTCACAGAAAGGATCTCTTTCAACTCCTTTTCTACCAAAGAAAAGATCTCTTCATCTTCGTAGTCTATCACCTCTGGGTCTGTGGCTCCTCCCATATAGATGGTTAAAAGCTCCTTATCTTCGGGAGCCCTATCTTTGAAGATCTGAGAGGAAAAAAGAACGCCCAACATCTTTTTGTTTTCCACCTTTGGTATGAGAAAGCCAAAGCCCGGTGGTACAAAGCCCTTATCAACAGCTGCATGCACCACCACCACAGGGGCATAGTATATCTGGTCAAAGACTTGGGAGGCACTCCAAGAGATCTCCCTAAGAAGATAGCTGGCGGAGGTGGCAGGTGCCGATATAACTACCGCCTTTGCCTCGTACTTTCCTCCTTTTGCATCCACCACAAACTTAGCCTCTTTTTTTCTTATCCTTAAAACTACGTTCTCCTTTTCAAGGTCTAAACTCTCTCCAAGCTTCTTTATAAGGGTATGGTTTCCATCCTCAAAGGATATTAACCTTCCACCGGGACCAAAAGCCTTTAACTTTATAGCACCCTTTATAAGGCTTCCAAACCTCTGCTCCAACTCATAGACCCTTCTTACCGCATATTTTACCGATAGCTCTTTTGGGTCTCCTGCATACACTCCCGATATAAAGGGACCAACCACATAGTCTAAAAACTCTTTCCCAAGCCTTCTTATAACAAACTCCTCTATACTTTCTTCCGTTTTTATAGAGGCTTTTATAAAGGGCTCTTTTAGGACTCTAAGCTTACCAGAAAGAGAAAAGAGGGGAGATGTTAAAAAGCTTATGGGAGACATGGGCAAGGGTATAAGCTTGCCTTTTTTGTATATGTACCTTATCTTTGCCTGTTCCTGTGCATACTGGGGCTTTATACCTACGCCTTGTAAAAACTCTTCCACTTTTTTATCTGCCAGTATGGTCTGAGGACCGAGCTCCAATATAAAGCCATCCTTTTTTATGGTTTGTATGTTGCCTCCTTCTATTTCTTCCTTTTCAAGGACTTTTACTTTGAAGCCCTCCCTTTTGAGATGTACCCCAAGGGAAAGCCCAGATATGCCAGCGCCTACAATTAGGACATCTATCATGTCTTGTAGGGAATTCCCTTCAAAGGTGAAGAGGGAACTGCATAGGTCCTTTTGGGCATCCTGCCCGCCAAGTAAGAAAGCCTACCTGCAAGGGTGGCATACTTCATGGCAACAGCCATTTTTATAGGATCCTTTGCCTCCGCAAGGGCTGTGTTGGTTAAAATGGCATCTACGCCAAGCTCCATAACGGATGGAATATCCGCCGCACTACCTATGCCCGCATCTACTATTACGGGCACGGAAACCGCCTCCTTTATGAAGATGATATTGTAGGGATTTTGCAAGCCCAAGCCAGAGCCTATGGGAGCCGCAAGGGGCATAACAGCAGCACAGCCCACATCCTCAAACTTTTTGGCATAAACAGGGTCGTCAAAGATGTAGGGCAAGACTACAAAGCCCTCCTTAACCAAAAACTCCGCAGCCTTTAAAGTTTGCTCCATATCGGGAAGCAAGGTCTTTTGGTCTCCTATGACCTCAAGCTTTATCCAGTCTATGCCGGTGGCTTCCCTTGCGAGCATTGCCGTCTTTATGGCTTCCTCCGCTGTATAACATCCGGCAGTGTTGGGGAGGATCTGGTATTTTTGTGGATCTATATAGTCAAGGAGGTTTTCCTTTGTGGGGTCTGTTATGTTAACCCTTCTTACCGCAACGGTTATTATCTCCGCCCCAGAGGCTTCCAAAACTTCCTTGTTTTCCTGAAAGCTTTTGAACTTACCAGAGCCTATGATAAGCCTTGAGCGAAAGCGCTTGCCAGCTATCTCTAAATAGTCCTCCTCAAGCAGCCTTTCATAATCAAGCATCTATCCACCTCCTACAATGTTAACTATTTCTACCTTATCCCCTTCCTTTAGTACGTAATCCTTGTATTTGCTTTTTGGCACAACCTCTTCGTTTACCGCCACCGCAAAGCCCACGGGCTTTATCTCCATTCCTAACTCTTCCAACAAGTTTAACAAGTTTATACCTTCCTTCACTTCCCTTTCTTTACCGTTTATCCAAACTTTCATAGCTTTGTAAGGATATAAATATAAATCTACTACGAGCTTCTACCAAGGGAATTTTCCTTCAAAGCTTCTTATCTTATCTACAAGCTCTTTTCTTCCATCATAGATAAGGGCAACATACTGGGCAAGCCTTTCTCCAAGCCTCAGGCAAGCTTCTTTTTCCTCTTGGTTTCTTGGCTCCCCCGCCAAAACTGCGCCATAGTGCAGGGTAAATTTTTTACCCACATAGTCGGGCAAGCCAAAGACAAGAAAGCCATAGTTTAAAAGCATGTAAAGGACAGAAAGGCAAGCTACCTCATTGCCACCTCCCCAACCACCCGAGGAGGAAAAGGCACAGCCTATTTTTCCGTCTATGCTCCCCCAAAGCTCTCCCACGATATCGTCAAAGAACCTTTTTATCTTCCAGGATACTATCCCCATATGAGTAGGTGTACCAACGGCAAGCCCATGACACCACAGTACATCCTCCTTTGTAGCCTCCTCCACATGTTTTAGTTTTACCTCTATACCCTCAACCCGCCTTGCACCCTCAACCACAAGCTCTGCCATCTTTTTTGTATTGCCAGTTCTGCTATCGTATATAATTTGTTTGTGTTGCAAGCGTTATAACAGAGGTAATGGTTTTTTAACCAGCGGTATAGAAAGAGGAGCCTTTAGAAATCAGAGCTTTTACCCTGCCTTTACTACCATAATGGGACCCTTAGGAGGTATGGTATTCTTACATAAGGAAGGGCTTCTTGATAAACCTCTAATGGATTATGTGGATGAGGTTGCCGAAAACTTATGGAAGGCTTTGAAAGCCTAATTTTCTATGCAAGGTCAGATAAGGAGGTGTTCTAAAGGGTGGATACCTTCGTACAAAGTAGTAGCGTGCTATATGATAGCTGGGTCAAAGCCGTAAAAGTTCAGTCTCATCTTTTCCAATTCTTCCTCATAGTGTTGAGGTTCATACCGTTGGAAAAGAAGGCCTCTCCACCAAGAAGTAGAAGAGCTTTTACAGGCAGTTCCTTTGCATACTTTACTACCTGTAAAAGTCTTTCACATTGTTCTGTAGACATAGCGCCGTTGTAAAAATTAAACTCTATAAGGGCTATCCCTTTCTCTTCCCTGTAGGTTATTTCTCTATATGTAGTAAAGTCTGTAGATTCCCATGGTTTAATAGCTTCCTCCTTTAGCTTTTCAACAACCTCCATGGGTAATACTTTAATAGCGGGAAGCTTTATAGAATACCCTTCCCTTTTCCTTATATGTGTTATCCAAAAGGCGGAATCCACAGTTCTTATACATATTGCATCGCCCCTTCTGGCTATATGGGGAGGACGCATACGGGGCAACCGGGACCATGAAGGAAATCTACATAACCTTCCAAAAGCTGGTCTATACCGTACTTTATGATGGCGTGGGTGTGTCCTCCGCAAAACTCCATTATTCTCAAGGACCTTCCAAGACTGTCTATAAAGCTAAGCTTCATCTTCTGACTCCAAGATCTCTTCAAAGAGCCTTAGGCTTTCAAGGGCATAATCTTCATTCAGCTTTTGTATGGCAAAGCCCACATGAACCAACACATAGTCTCCTACATGTACTTTTTCCTGAAGAAGGTCAAGGGATACAAGCCTCCTGGCTCCAAAGGCCTCCACAAGGGCTGTGTTATCTTCTCTGATCTCTATTACCCTTGAGGGTATGGCAAGGCACATGATAACCTCCTAAAGGTCCTTAAAATCCATATATGGCTATCCCGTACCTTTCCGATAATTTACACATCTTTTCCTTTTCTAAAAGATAAACCTTCCCAGCTTCCAAAAAAAGGGCATC
>JBKBRK010000083.1:0-4781 GCA_046292245.1 Aquificaceae bacterium | reverse complement strand
CTCTTGGGGGGCTTTGCAACCTATAACCAACAGGGGGTTATGAATGGCTTGGTTTTTGGTTTTTTTGGTTTTTATAGTAAGCTGCGGTAAATCCATCAAGCACGAAAATCCCCAAGACCTTGTTATTGCCTTTTGGAACATGGCTTTTTATAGCCCTTCCCAGTGTGAGGACTTTATGTCCCAAAACATGGCTGTTGCCTTTGGCTACAAGCTTTTTGCCCCCGCCTCAAAGGAGCAGGCAAAGGTCTTTTGTGAAAACCTTCCTGAATACACCAAGCTATACACCAAGCCCGTAAACATAACCGCAGAGACAGGAACAGAGTACGAAAAGGACAAAAAATACCTTATGTATGTACTTTTACACCACCAAAGGGGCGAGCCCACCAGAATAAGCACCTTTGTGGTAAAATTAAAGGATAAGTGGTATATAGTGCCGTGAGCCAAGAAGAAAAGAGGCTTTTTGTAAAGACGGAGCTTTTGGATACCCAAAAGCACAAAAACCTAAGATGGCGTTGCTTTGGAGCAAGCTGTCCCAGCAGTTGCTGTTATGTGCCCGTTAGGTCTTCCATAGGCTTTAAAGAGATGGAATACCTTTCCCTTTATTTCCCCATCTCCTTCCCCCTTGTAAAGTACAACCAAAACCAAGAGCCAAGGTTTGAAGTAAACCTTTTCTTTAAGTTGGACATAGACACAGAAGGGCACTGTGCCTATTTGGGACCTTCGGGATGCCTTATGGGAGAGGAAAAGCCCTATGCCTGTAAGCAGTATCCCTTTTCCCCCACAAAGGATGGCGCTGGCAGGACTATCTTGCAGTTGGACTTTACATGCCCCGGATGGTCGGAAAGTGAGGGAGATATAGTTTTACTATCTCCCACAGAGATGAACCCCTATTTTATGCAGGGCTTTGTGCAGCCGGGCATTACCTTTATGGAAGAATTTCAAGAGAGCAGGGTCTTTGTGGATACCCTTGTTAATTACGACCTTATAAAGCCCGCCACATACATATACAAGGGCGTTAGTGTAGCCCTGAACGCAGTAGATGAAAAAGCCCTCTATGAGCTTCCCAACTCTGTCTTGAAGGACTTTGAAGCCCGCGGCTATTTAAGGGCAATATACTACCACCTTCATTCCATCCAAAACTACAGAAAGCTTGTAGAGAACTACCTGCGCCGAAACCCCCAAGCCCCGCCCCAAGAAACCACCTTTACCCTATAGAAAGAGTTTACCAATCCTAAAAAGTTGAGCATATAATATAAGAAGGCACCCAAAAAGGAGGTAATAGCATGAAAAGGACGGTCTTTGCCATAGCCTTGTTTTCAGGCTTAGCCTTAGCGCAGGACAAGCCCTTAGACCCCTGCGGTAGCCCAAAGGAGTTCTACTCAAAGTATCTCTTGGACAAATGCTACAAGGGCTACTTTGATGCCATAGTGGAAAGCAAAAGGGCGGCAGAAGAAGCCAGCAAAAAGGTATCGGGCTTGGAGGACAGGGTCAAAAAGCTTGAAGGCATAGCAGAGGACCACGAAAGAAGGATAAGAGCCCTTGAAGAAAGGCCAGCCCCCACAAAGGAGGAAGGAGTTGGTCCCTACAGGTGGCAGTTGGAAGAGGTTAGTGCAGTCTACTTTGACTTTGATAAGTTCAACATAAAGCCTTCCGAAGCTAAAAAACTGGATGATATGGTAGCAAAGCTAAGAGAAGATGGCAGGGAGGTTTTGGTGGTTGGTTTTGCCGATACAAGGGGCACCAGCAGGTATAACTTTAACCTTTCCATGTGGAGAGCGCAGATGGTGGCAAGCTACTTGGCAAAGAAGGGGGTGGATATAGGAAGGATAAGGGTAGCCTCTTATGGTAAGGAAGTGGCAGACCTAATAAGCCCCAAACACGCAGGGCAAAGGGCTGTAAGAGTTTACCTTATCAAATAATTTCTTATCCTTCTGGCACCCTCCAAGAGGGCGCCCCCATCCTTAGCAAAGGAAATTCTTATAAATTGGTCTGTTTTATTCCTTCCAAAATCAACGCCGGGGGTCACTGCCACCTTTGCTTCCCTTAAAAGCTTCATGGATAGTGTATAACTATCCATTCCATAAAAGCCAATGTCCATCCAAAGATAAAAGGCTCCCTCCGGAATAACCTCAACCCTTCCCACACCACCAAGCTCTTTTATTAGAAGGTCTCTCCTTTTTTTATAGGTTTCCCTAACATAGGCTAAGTATTCATAATCAAAGGCTTCAAGGGCTGCGTATTGGCTCAAGGTGGGTGCGGAGATGTAAAGGTTTTGCATAACCATCTCCGCCTTCCTAACCAAGTCTTCGCTGGGCAGTATAAGCCAACCAAGTCTAAAGCCTGGCATACAGAAAGCCTTGGAAAAGCCGTTTATAACAATAGCCCTTTTGCTAAACTCAAGGGCGCTTCTTTCTTTTTTATCATAGACAAGCCCATGGTATATCTCGTCGGATATAAGGTATATATTCCTCTCCTCGCAGAATTGGGCAAGCTCCCTTAGATTTTTTTCGTGGTACAAGGTGCCCGTGGGGTTTGAGGGGGAAGATATATGTATGGCCTTATAGCCTTTAATCTTCTTAAGATGGTCTGTGGTTATTTGGTAGTTGGTACTGCCATCTACTTTTACCGCATAGGGTTCTATATCCAATAGATGGGCAAAGTTTTTGTAGCATGGGTAGGAAGGATCTGAGATTAAAATTCTATCGCCTGAATCCAAAAGCAAAGCATAAGCTACCAAGAAGGCGGCAGAAGTACCCGTGGTTATAACTATGTTTGAAGGGGAAATATCCACTCCATAGTAATCATAGTAATGCTTGGCAATCTTTTCTCTGAGCTCCCAAAGTCCGAGGCTTGGTGTATAGGAAAACCTTTTATCCTTTATAGCTTTTTGAAGGGCTTCTAAAACTCTTGGTGAGGGCTCAAGGTCTGGCTCGCCTATCTCCATATGGATTACATCCCTTATACTTTGGGCTTCCTTGAGGATATCCATAACAAGGAAGGGACTTATTCTTTCAAGCCTTCCCATCTTTGCATACTCTTTAAGATAAAGCTTGCCAACCCTATCCCCCCACCTTTTGCAAGCTCCTTGCCTATGTTTTCAAGAAACATATCGTAGTATATTTTTGTATCAAAGGATTTATCCTTCAAAAGGGGCTTGTAGGCTTCCTTGAGGATCTCCTTTAGGAATATGGCTTCAAACTCAAGGGCTAATTCCTTTTTATCCCTTTTCAAAAACTCCTGCTGAGTCAAGCTTGGCACAGAGAAAAGAATTTTCCCTTTAATATCCATTGGTAAAATTATAGCATGCTGTTTATTCTTTTATGGATATTTCCCATATTTGCCTTTGCGGAAGTAAATATCCTTTCCAACTATCCCTTAAGGAAAAGCAATATAGAGAAGATAATAAAGGAGGAAAACTACAAAGAGATTATGGAGATCATCAAAAATATTGAAGACGTAAAGGATGTCTATTTGATGGAGGAGGAGGGCAAAGTTATCATATACGTGGAAAGGTACCCTATTTTAAGGAAGACAGAGGTTAAAGGAAACTTTGCCTTTCCCAAGGAGGAGATCCTTTCTTATCTTGGTCTGTATGAGGGCATACCCATACGTGGGCAAGAGATGGATGAAAGGGATATAGAACAAAGGATAAAAGAACTGTACAAGGAAAGGGGCTTTTTGGATGCTTACGTGGGCGTAGCGGTTGCAAAGGATGAAGAGGGATATGTGGAGCTGTACATAGGGGTAGATGAAGGTCCTGTATACTTTACAGAAGGGGGATCATACAAAGGGTCAAGCTATGAACCATCCCTTTTGGATTCAAAGATAGGATTGGTTAAAGGTAGGGTATTTAGGGAAAGTTTTTTCAAAGAGAGCGCCTTTTCTCTTCAGGACTTTTACATAGAGGAAGGCTTTTGGGATAGCTTCGTTTTTTACGAGGGGGTGGAAAAAAGGAGGCTTAAAAGACCCTTTTATGAAGTGCTTTTCCCAAAGGACAAAAGTACAAAAAGAAGCCCTTTAAGATGGCTTGGATCTCTCTCCGAGGGCATTTCTAACCTTATAAACCATCCCATAGGTACCCTTAAAGCCTTAACGGGTAGGGGCTATGTGGCAAAGCCTGTTTTTCAAATAATAGAAGGTAAAAGGTATAAGGTATCTATAGAGGGGGCTGAGTTTTTCAAGGTAGAAGAACTTATAAAGATCAGCCAGCTTGAAAAAAAGGGCCTTGATCCCTTTTCTTTGGAAGAAGCTATGGAAAATATACTAAAAGCTTATCACAGAAAAGGTTTTTTTGACGCAGAGGTAAGCTACGATCTTCATGGAGAGGATATAACCTTTAAAATAAAAGAAGGGCAAAGACACACCATAATTGGGGATAAATTCCAAGGAGAATACTACGATGAAGAAAGCTTAGAGGCTTACCTAAGATCTGAGATAGACAGGCTTTATAAAAGGGGCTATACCCTTGCAGAGGGTAGGATAGAAAAGGAGGTCTTAAAAGATGAAAAGGCGGTAAAAGTTAGCCTGCATATAGAACCAAGAAAAAGACAGATACTGAAAAAAGTTTTATACAAGGGGGATGAAAGGGAGCTTAAAAAAATATTTAACAAACATAAGGAAAAGTTGCCAGCAGTTTTCAATACGGAGCTTATTGAATCCCTTAACTTGGATATTCAAAGATATTTCCTTAAAAGGGGCTATATGGAGGGAGACTTTGAGATAGAGGTACAAACAGAGGAGACAGAGGATAGCATATATTACATGTACGTCTATGAAATAAA
>JBKBRK010000082.1:0-4823 GCA_046292245.1 Aquificaceae bacterium | reverse complement strand
TTTAAGAACAGTTGCCCCCCCTATACCCCACTCCTTTAAAAGCTCTAAGAGTTTCCTGTAGGCTATCTTTCCCTCTATTTTGTCATCCTCCCTTAGGTATATACGTGCCATAAGGAAATTGCTATTCATATTCGCCACTGGAGATATGGTTGGCAGCGCAGGCTGGAAGCCTGCACTATCTTTTATCCGTAAGTATCCCCTTCTGGCTTTACGGGCTCTATTCTCAAAAGGGCATCATCGGGAGTTACGTTATCTCCAGGTTTCACAAAGATCTTTTTGACCACTCCTGTGATGGGGGCATGGATTTCGTTTTCCATCTTCATGGCTTCCACTATTGCTACCCTTTGTCCCTCATTTACGGGCTGTCCTTCTTCCACAAGGACTCTTACAACCCTACCGGGCATGGGTGCCGTTGCATCTCCGGGTTGGCTTGCCTTTGGGATACCCTTTTCTTCTGCTTGCACCGCCGCTTGGGATACTCCGCCGGAGGGTATGGCTTCTACCTGTGGAGTAAGCTGGACCTCTTCAAGCCTTCCATCAACGCGCACATAATACTTTCTTGGCTTGCCGGGCTCTGCGTGGGCGCTTACGCCTTCTACTTTTACCTTGAACTTTTCACCATGATAGATGATTTCAAACTCTACAGGGGCTGCTCCGGGCACTGTTCCAGGCTTTACCTCTGTAGCTTCTGCAAGTTCCTCCACAGGCTCTGGATGGAGTTCTCCCCTTTCCCTTGCGGAGAGGTAATCCTTTGCTTGCATAGGGAAAAGGGCGTAAAGTAGCACTTCTTCATCGGTAGGTTCTTTTCCAAGGAGTGCCTTGGTTTCTTCATAAGCTTTGTCCAAGTCGTTGGGGTCTGCAAGGTCTGCAGCCCTTATGGAAAAGTCTGGTTCTTTTCCGGGACCAAGGATCTTCTCCGCCAACTCCTTTGAAATGGGACCCGGTGGCTTTCCGTATTTACCCTCTACATAATCCCTTACTTCCTTGGTTATAACCTTGTACCTTTCTCCGGAGATTACATTTAAAACTGCTTGAACACCTACTATTTGAGAGGAGGGTGTAAGAAGCGGCGGATAGCCCAAGTCCCTTTCTACATTGGGAACTTCTTCCAAAGCTTCTTCCATTTTGTCTATGGCGTTTGCCTCTATAAGCTGTGCCACCATGTTGGATATCATACCGCCGGGTATTTTATGTATGAGAACCTTGGCATTCACCCCTGCATATTCCGTTTCGTACTTTTTGTACTTTTTGCGTATCTGCTTGGTTATCTCCGCACATTCTTCTATCTTCTTGAGGTCCAAACCTGTATCAAAGGGTGTGCCTTCCAACATGGCAACCACAGACTCGGTGGCAGGGTGAGAAGATCCAAAGGCCAAAGGAGATAGAACCGTATCCACCATATCCACACCGGCAAGTATAGCCATCATATGATTTACTATTGCGGTCCCACTCATATCGTGGTTATGCAAAAGCACAGGAAGCTTTCCATCCGTGGCTTCCTTTATACCCTTTATTATGGCATAGGTTTCAAGGGGCATTATTATACCGGTAGCATCCTTAAAGGATAACCAGTCTGCACCCATCTCCGCTATCTCAAGGGCATACTCTATCCACTTTTGGTAGGTATGCACTGGGCTTCTTGTATAGCTTATCTCTGCGTGGGCTTCTCCGCCCAATTCTTTTATTGCCTTTACGGGAACTTCTATGTTCCTGTTATCGTTGAGGGCATCAAAGACCCTAAAGACGGTTATACCGTTGGCTATGGACCTTTCTACGAATTTATAAACAAGCTTGTCGGACTTGGGCCTATAACCCACTATGTTTTGTCCTCTAAAAAGCATCTGAAGCTTGGTGTTTGGCATCACTTCCTTTATACGCCTTAATCTCTCCCAAGGGTCTTCTTTTAGATACCTCAGGCATACATCATAGGTGGCTCCTCCCCAAACTTCCACTGCATAAAAACCCACCTTGTCCAACTTTTCACACAGGGGCAGTAGGTCATCGGTTCTTACACGGGTGGCAAGCTTACACTGCTGACCGTCCCTTGGGGTGAGGTCTGTGATGAGTATCTTTTTCTTGTAGCCAGACCTCTCATATTCCTTTAGTTTTTCTTGGATTTCTTCCATTATCTCTACTGCGTGCATGCCTTACCTCCTAATTTATAGTCCATGGTATGCGGCTATTGCCGCCGATATAAAGGCTGCAAAGTCTTCTTTGGCTTTGGGCTCCTCATAATCAAAGAGATGGGGATGATTTTCCAAGTATTTGGTGTTAAACTTCCCAGCCCTGAAGTCTGGGTCTTCCATTATCTTTATGAGTAGTGGTATGGTGGTCTTTATACCTGTTATCTCATAGGTTTCAAGGGCTGCCTTCATTCTATCCACCGCCACCTCCCACTGGGGAGCCCAAACTATAAGCTTTGCTATCATGGAGTCATAATAGGGGGTTATCTCATAGCCCCTTGAGGCGGCGTGCTCCACTCTTATGCCAAAACCACCGGGGGCATAGTACCTTTCAATGGTTCCAATGCTTGGGGCAAAGTTCTTCTTTGGATCTTCTGCGTTTATTCTACATTCAATAGAGTAGCCGTTGAACTTTATGTCTTCTTGTTTGTATCTCAAAGGTTCTCCTGCGGCTATCCTTATCTGCCATTTTACTAGGTCAATGCCCGTTATCATCTCCGTCACAGGATGCTCCACCTGTATCCTTGTGTTCATCTCAATAAAGTATATGTTGCCCTTTTCGTCCGCAACAAACTCCATAGTGCCAGCACTGTAATAGCCTATCTCCTTTGCGGTGTTTACCACAAGCTCCCCATAGTAAGCCCTTTTGCCCGGTGTTAGAAGAAGAGAGGGCGCCAACTCTACAAGCTTTTGGTTTCTCCTTTGAATGGAGCAGTCCCTCTCACCAAGATGGATCACATTACCATATTTGTCCCCAAGTACCTGAAACTCTATATGGTGTGGGTTTTCTATGTACTTTTCTAAGAGTAGGTCTCCACGCCCAAAGGCTTTTGAAGCCTCATTGTAAGCACTTTCATAATTTCTCAAAAGCTCCTCTTCGTTCCTGCATATCCTTATACCCCTTCCACCGCCTCCGGCGGAAGCCTTTAAAAGCACAGGATATCCTATTTCCCTTGCTATCTGCTTTGCTTCCTGTTCGTCCCTTAAAATGCCATCGCTTCCTGGCACAGTAGGAAGCCCCGTTTTTTTGGCTATCTCCTTTGACCTTGCCTTGTCTCCCATAAGCTCTATGACTTTCCAGTGGGGTCCTATAAAGTTTATACCCTTTTCCTCGCAGAGTCTTGCAAAGTGTTCGTTTTCTGCCAAGAAACCATAACCCGGATGGATAGCATCCGCACCCACTTCAAGGGCAAGGTCAACTATGCGCTCGGCGTTCAGATAAGTATCCAAGGGATTTACGCCTATCATATAGGCTTCATCGGCCATCTTTACGTGTCTTGCAGTAGATTCTATCTCGTTGTATATGGCTACCGTTTTTATACCAAGTTCCTTGCAAGCCCTTATTATCCTACAGGCTATCTCACCCCTGTTGGCTATAAGCACCTTTTTGAACATGCCTTGCCTCCTAAAGGAGTTCTATCCTGTATTCTATGGGAGCTACCCTGTTTATCATGTAGGCTATAGAGCATGTGCCAGGGTCGTATATGGTTTTGTCAAGGGCTTTTTTCACATCTTCTTCTGACACTTCTCCTTTTACCTTTACAAAGAGGTATATTTTGGTAAAGACCTTAGGATATCCCTCTGTTATCCTTTCGGCGTCCGTTTCTATCTCTATGTGCTCTGTGTGTTTACCTTCCTTATGAAGGGCTTCATAAAGATGAATACCCACACAGCCTGCTATGGAGTGAAAGAGTAGCTCCGGTGGTCTTACACCCCTGCCCTTGCCACCCACATAACCCGCGGCGTCTATGGGCACTTCCCTGCCCGATTCTCCTGTACCCATAAAGTGAAAGTCTTCCTTTTGAACTACCTTAACCTTCATGTCTGCCTCCTAATAAGGTGCATATAATTATAAGGCAATATTTCAAAAAGTGATGGTTTTTATCATAGGAAAAAATTGAAAGCCCCCAAAGGGGGCCTTAAGAGATAGGAGGTAAGGCAGGCTTTATGCAAAGATTTCCTTTGAGTCCTTTCTCCACACCGCTATAACAGAGGGTCTTGGTACGTTAGCAGTACCATCGTAGGGCCATCTGCTGGAAGGGTTGTTTGTATCAGTCTCCCCTGGGTGTTGTATGGCGCAGAAAAAGGTTTTATAGTCATCGGAGAACTCAGGGCCGCATATTTCACAGCCGGGAACACCAGAGAAGAACATTTTAAACTCCTTTGTGAAGGGATTTAGCACATAGACACCGTCATTTTTATTTAGTCTTCTTGAGCTTGGGTTGCCATCGGTGGCTATCCACACGTTACCGAGCCTGTCTATTACAAAGTTATCGGGGGCGGATATGGCGGGCACTTGGGAGTTGGCAACCTGGCCGTAGATTATAAGCTTTCTGTTTATGTCGTGGCTATTGGGGTCTCCACATAGGATTGGTATATGCCATCTAAAGGTCAAGGAAGTGGGGTCTTGATTGGCTTCTAAGATTTCAATTATATGTCCCATCACATTATTTGTCCTTGGGTTTGCCGCATCTGCTTGAGTTCTCCTGTCGTTATTGGTAAGAGCTGCCCACACGGTTTTTGTCCTTGGGTTCCACTCTATATCCTCTGGTCTGTCCATCTTTGTAGCTCCAAGTTCATCGGCAGCACCCCTTGTGTTTATAAAGCATAAGGCGGGGTTGTTTTTGAAAGTGTTCGAAA
>JBKBRK010000081.1:0-5493 GCA_046292245.1 Aquificaceae bacterium | reverse complement strand
CAGGGGATTCAAAATCCCCCGCCCGCAAGGGCGTGCGGGTTCGACTCCCGCCTCCGGCATAAAAAAGCCCATGGGACTAATTAAACACTCCTTATCCTTTTCCATAGCCACCTTAATAAGTAGAGTACTTGGCTATGTAAGAGATGCTCTTATAGCCTATTACTTTGGAGTTTCTTATATAAGCGATGCCTTCTTTGTTGCCTTCAGGCTTCCCAATACTTTTAGAAGGCTCTTTGGTGAAGGGGGCTTTAATGCAGCTTTTATACCCATATTTACAAAGAGGTCAAAGGAAGGTACAGAAAAAAGCTTTCTAAACTCCGTCTTTACCTACTACACCCTTTTTAACTTAATTACAGTCCTTATTGGTATTCTCTTTGCCGAAGGGATCATAAGGCTTATAGCTCCAGGCATTGTGAAAAAGGATTACTTTTACCTTGCGGTCTTTATGGCAAGGTTTCTTTTTAGCTACCTTTTCTTTGTGGGTTTGAGTGCCTTTTTTATGGCTGTTTTAAACACAAGGGGAGTTTTTTTTATCCCCGCCTTTGCCCAAGCAGTTTTTAATATGGTTTTTGCCCTGTGTTTGGCTTTGGGTGTTGATCTCTTTGGCTACTATGCCCTTATACTGGGTGTATTGCTTGGTGGTTTTTTTCAGCTTCTTTTTCACCTTCCTTCGGTTTTATCCTTGGGCCTTTTACCAAAGCCCACCTTAAAAAGGGACAAGGACCTATCCCTCCTTTTAAAAAGGCTTTTACCTGCCCTAATGGGTTTTGGAGTAGCTCAGCTATCCTTTTTAATTGATACCTTTCTGGCTTCCTTTCTTGCCCTTGGTGCCATATCCTACCTTTACTATGCCAATAGGATTTTTCAGCTTCCCTTGGGGGCTCTTTCTGTGGGCGTTGCCAACTCTTTACTTTCCCTTCTTTCAAGAGAAATAGACCCAAGGGATAATATAACCTTAGCCTTTAGGTTTATAACTCTCCTTGCCCTGCCAGCTACGGGAGGTTTGATAGTACTTTCAAAGGATATCATAGCCCTGCTATATGGTAGAGGAAGGTTTTCACAAGAGGATGTTTATATCGCGGGTAGTGTGCTTGCAGTTTATTCCTTGGGTCTTGTTTTCTTTTCTCTTCAGAAGGTTTTATCCAGTGTTTTTTTTGCAAAGGGCGACACTAAAAGGCCTGTATTATCTTCCCTCTTTGCGGTTTTTTCAGAAGGCCTTTTGGCTTTCCTTTTTGCCTTTGTTTTAAAGTTGGGAGTTGTAGGTTTGGCTCTTGGTACTGCATCCTCCTCTTTGGTGGGCTTTGGCTATCTTTTATTCTCTTGGAAGGAAAAAAGCATCGACCTAAGGGCTTACGCAAAATCTCTCCTTAGAGGCTTTCTGGCAACTCTTATGATGTGCGCCTTTTTGATAGCGGTAAAGCCCTCCCCTCACCAGCTTCTTTATGTTATACCAATGGCCTCCATAATCTACTGGTTTATTCTATTACTTTTCAAAGAGCCCTTAGCCTTGAGACTTCTGAAGGGCTTTATTAAGAAGGGTGGTAATTCTTGAAGCTCTCCTGCTTGCCTCATTTTTATGTATAACGCCCTTTGAGGCTGTATGGTATATGATGCTTATTACCTTTGGTAAAAACTCTTGTGCCTCTTGAAGCTGCCCTGCTTGTACCATCTTCCTAAACTTCTTTATGTAGGTCCTCATCCTTGATAGATGATACCTATTTCTTAACCTCCTTTTGGCGTCTCTTCTCATACGTTTTTCTGCCTGTCTTGTATTAGGCATATTTCTACCTCCGCAAAAGTAATTTCCAAGGCAACGGGCGGATTTGAACCGCCGTAAAAGGGATTTGCAGTCCCTCGCCTAGCCGCTCGGCCACGTTGCCTAAGAGCGGGCGACGGGACTCGAACCCGCGACCTGCTGCATGGCAAGCAGCCGCTCCACCACTGAGCTACGCCCGCTAACTTAATATATTATATCACTTTATTCCACATTTGCCACCTGTTGCTTTAGCCTGTCTATCTCTGTTTTTATCTCTACACCTATAAAGGCTAATTCTGGCAACTTGTTAGAAAGGGTGGTGATTTCCCTATGCATTTCTTGAAAGACAAACTCCAACTTTCTGCCTACATCTTCGTTAGATTTCATTAACTCTTTGGTCTTCTGTAAGTGGCTTCTTAGCCTTGTTATTTCTTCTTCTATGTCCATCTTGGATATTATCAAAGCTATCTCATTAAGCACAAGGGCTTTGTCCTGGGAAAGTCCCAGCTCCTGAGCTTTTTCTAAGACCCTTCTTTTAGCCCTCTCATAGGCTTCTTCCTTATTTTTTAGTATCTCTTCAAGAAGGCTTTCCATTCTTTGAAGCCTGCTTTCCATATCTTTTCTTATATGCTCTCCTTCTTGAAATCTTCTATTTAAGAGTTCCTTTAGGGCATCGGTAAGGGCACAGGATATTGCCTCCTCAAGAGAAGGGTCTGTTTCCTCTTGGGGTGCTTCCGAAAACTTGGTTGCCAGTTGAAGTATGGTATCGTCGCTTGCGTTAAGCTCCAGCTTTTCCCTTATAAGCCTAAAAAACCTTATGTTGGTTAGAAGGTCTTCAAGATTTACTGGTTCAATGATGTCTTTCCTTTTTATATTTACCTGCACGCTGACAGTTCCTCGCCTTATGAACTCCCTTACTATCTTCCTTATAGAAAACTCAACAGCCATAAGGTTATAGTTGGACTTTATAAATACCTCAAGGCTTTTCCCATTCAAACTTTTAACAAAAACATTTACAGCCCACTTGTCATCCTCATAGCTACCATTTCCAAAGCCAGTCATACTAAGCATGGGAAAGATTATATTCTATCTGTCTTCTTACCTCTTCTACAATTTCGTTATAACCCTTTCCCTCTGGATGTATGGGCTTTCCAAAGATCACCTTTATCTTATTGGGCTTGGGTATGCGATCATAAAGGGACATGGCTTGGTAGGTACCTATTATAGTGGTGGGTACTATGGGTACAGAGAGTTCTTTGCTTAATATGGCAAAGCCCTTTCTAAAGGGTAAAAGATTTCCATCCCTCGTCCTTGCTCCTTCTGGGAATATGACCACTACTTTGCCCATCCTTAAAGCCCATGCGGTCTTCTGAAGGGACTCCCTCAGTCTTTTATCAAGATTTACGGTGATCACATGTGCCAGTTTTCCAAAAAAGGAAGTTATAGGACTGCGAAAGTACTCTTCCGCTCCCAAAAAGTATGTCTTTTGGGCTATTTCAAGGGGCAGGGCGCTTGCAAGCACAAAGGCATCTAAATAACTGGCATGGTTTGGAGCTAAGATAAAAGGGGAGTTTGGTAAGTTTTCTATGCCCTTTACCTCAAGGCGGTTGTATAGTTTAAAAGAAAGCTTAAGGAAAAAGACTCCCGCTTTAAAGATGTTAGGATAGTCCTCCAAGGGATGGGCTTCGGCTTCTAAAAGGATTTCCTTCCAGCTTTTTTCCGCGATCTCCACCTTACTTTTTTTATCTATCACAAGCCTTATTATCTGCTCAAGGGTAGGATTTTCCGCTAAATCCTTTTCCTCCAAGGATATACCAAAGGTGGATTCAAGGAAGCTAAGCAACTCCACCTTGGCAAGAGAATCAAGTCCCAGATCAATCTCTATGTGGTGGTAGGCTTTTACCTGTCTTTGGGCAAGCTTCCTTAGGTAAGAGCTTATTATCTGTCCTTCTTGAGTGTAAAGGATTGAGTGGTCTTCTTCTTTTTTCTCATATTCTTCTGTGGAAGTATATATCTGAGGCAACAAAAACCTCCTTAGCTTTCCAAGCCTTGTTTTTGGGAGTTCTTCTTTTACAATCTTAAAGCCCGTTATGCGCTTCCAGTGGGGCAGTTTCTGATTTACTTTGTCTATCACCTGCCACCTTACATATTCCTCTATGTTTAGAACGCCTTTACTTTTTAAACTTTCAAAGTCCGGAAGCACCAAAGCTTTTATAGAGCCTTCTACTTCCAACACAGCCACTTCCTTTATATAGGGGCTTTCTCTTAGCAAAAGCCCTTCCAGCTCTTCGGGATTTACCTTTTTTCCATCAGGAAGTACCAAGATCTCCTTTTTCCTACCCGTTATGTAAAGGTAGCCTTCCTCGTCCATGTATCCCAAATCTCCCGTCAAAAGCCAACCATCCTTAAAAGCCCTTTCCGTCTCCTTTGGCTTTTTGTAATAGCCCTGCATCACATTTACGCCCCTTACAAGGACTTCTCCCTCCTCCGAAATCTTTACATAAACCTCCTCTATAGGAAGACCAACGGATCCAAGCTTTGGTCTCTTTGGTGTGTTAAAGGAAACTATGGGTGAAGTCTCTGTTAGTCCATAACCTTCAAGGATAACAAAGCCAAGCCTGTTTAAGTCAAGGGCAATCTCAAGGGGCAGTTTTGCTCCACCGCTTACAAAGAACCTTATTCTCCCACCAAAAGCCTTATGAACTCTCCTGAAAACAAGGCTTCTAAGGGACATGGGCAAAAGGGGAGATAGGGCAAAGAAAAACCTTCCCAAGGGGCTTGACCTTATACCCTCCATAATCCTTTGGTGAAAAAGTTGATAAAGCCTTGGAACGCCTACCAGTATGGTTATTTTGTGCTCTCTTAGAGCTTTGAGTATTTCCTCGGAGGCAAGCCTTTCCAAGAAAACTATGGTGGCACCAAGATATAGGGGTACCAAAAGGGTAACCATAAGGGGATAGGCATGATGAAAGGGCAAAAGGGCAAGGGTTAGATCTTCCCTGCCCGCCACACCCACCTTTTCTATAGCCTTTATGTTGGATAGTAGATTTTTAAAGCTAAGCATAACACCTTTGGGCTCTCCCGTAGTACCAGAGGTATAAAGAATTAGGGCAGTTTCCTTTAAATCTCTACTCATAGGCTTTACATGGGGCTTGGGAAGTATAACTCGGTCAAAATTGTGAAGGTAGGGACTTATAGATAAACCTTCCAGAGACCTTCTTATGTTATCTTCCGTCTGGTTGGAACAAAAAATTATGACTGGTTCTGTCTCTTCCAGTATATAACTGATTTCCTTTGGTGAAGCCATAAAGTCTATGGGAACCACTATGGCTCCCCTTTGCCAGGAGCCATAAAGGGCATATATCCATTCAGGTCTGTTTTCTGCGCATATTACCACCCTTTCATTGGGCAAGATATCTACCAAAGAGGCAAAGGAGGAGATATTTTCAATAAGTTCCTTATAGCTTATCCTAAGGTCCCCCTTTATAAGGGCAGTTTTTTTATAATCTTGGGGCTCTGGGATTAAGAGCTTCTTCTCCAAAAAAAGCTTCATAGAAAAATTTTATTATCTGTCTGGTAGCGCAGTCATCTTTATAAAAGACAGGATAAAAGCATAACTACCAAAGATTTAAATCCCATTATGTGGAGTATATGCTAATGTGGTATAATTTAAAGCTTGGAGGTGGTTAAATGGCAAAAGTTAAGATGAAAACCAACAGGTCCGCAAAAAAAAGGTT
>JBKBRK010000080.1:0-6288 GCA_046292245.1 Aquificaceae bacterium | reverse complement strand
GCTGTCATAGAAAAGCCCCAATCTTGGTTTTCTTTCTCAGAAGACAACAGCCTAAGACTGAGGACAAAGGAAAACCCCTACGGCGAGCCACTGCCAGATAAAAAGTTTTTACTTGTCCAGCATTCTGCTACCTATGAAAACCCTTATGGCTTCCCTATTTTGAGCAGATGCTTTTGGCCAGCAACCTTTAAAAAGGGCGGTTTGAAATTTTGGATCACCTTTACAGAGAAATACGGCATGCCCTTTTTGTTAGGAAAACAGCCACGTGGCACATCAAAGGAAGAGACCGAGAGGTTTGCAGAGCTTTTAGAGAATATGATACAAGATGCCATAGCGGTTATTCCAGACGACTCAAGCGTTGAGATACTCAAGCTTGAAGCAAGAGCAGGTGCGGATATCTACCAAGCTCTTATAGACTACTGCGATAGCCAAATAGCTATAGCCATCTTGGGACAGAACCTCACTACAAAGGTAGAAAAGGGCTCTTATGCAGCTGCAAAGGCACACATGGAAGTAAGACACGATATTATAGAAGCGGATAAAAGGCTTGTGGAGAAAGCCATAAACAAGCTTATTCGATGGATAGTAGAGATAAACTTCTCAAGCCAAGAGCTTCCTGTCTTTACTTTATACGAAGAGAAAGACATAAATAAAGAGTTAGCAGAAAGGGATAGGATACTAAAAGAAGTTGGAGTTAAGTTTAGCAAGAGATACTTTGTAAGGACCTATGGCTTTGAGGAAGAGGATATAGAAGTAGAAGAAAAGGGACCTCCTTTGGAGTTTTCAGAGCCAGAAGAAAATAGCCTTGAGCTTGAGCCAGAAGAGATGCAAAGCCTAATGGAAAAGCTTCTAAGACCTATCTTTGAACTTCTCAAAGAAACAAGAGATTATGACGAGGTCTTTGAAAGACTTTTTGAGCTATACCCACAGCTAAGCAATAAAGAGCTTGAGGAGCTTTTAACTAAAGCCCTATTCTTGGCAGAGCTTTGGGGAGTTTTGGATGGTTGACCTCTCTTATGCTTTGAAGCTTCCACCAGAAAAAGCCATAGACTATCTAAAATCTAAAGGCTATAAGATAAGCTGGGACTGGTGGGAGGTCTGGCAATCTGCCCATGCAAGGGTTTTCACTGTTGCCAAGGTGATGAGCTTAGAAATACTGCAAGATATTCATAAGGCACTTGTGGAGGCTTTGCAGGAGGGAAAGACCTTTCAAGAGTTTAAAAAGGAGCTTATCCCGATCCTTCAGCAAAAAGGCTGGTGGGGAAGGAAGGAAATAGATGGCAAAAAGGTAGAGCTTGGGTCTCCAAGAAGGCTTGAGACCATTTTTAGGACCAATATCCAAACCGCATACATGGCAGGAAGATACAAAACCCTTATTGAGGATGTAGATAACAGACCCTACTGGCAGTATGTGGCGGTCTTAGACAAAAAGACAAGACCATCCCACGAAGCTTTACATGGGAAAATCTTCAAATACGATGACCCCTTTTGGGACCACTTTTTCCCACCAAACGGTTTTAACTGCCGGTGCAGAGTGAGGGCTTTGGATGAAAAAGAGATAAAGAAAAAGGGGCTAAAGGTAGAAAGCTCAGAAGGAAAGATAAGCCAAAAGTATGTGCTTATATCAAAAAAGAGCCAAGAAACAAAACCTGTGGCGGTTTATCAGGATGAAACAAACAGAGTAGAGACAGACCCGGGATGGGACTATAACCCTGGAAAGGTCTTTTATGAGCCAGACCTTAGCAAGTATCCACAAGAGCTAAAGAGTATGTATGCAAAGGAATTAGAAAGATACACCCCACCAGGGCTTGTCCACGAGCTTGACCTTAGCTTTGAACACCCCAAAGATGTCCATAAGCTTTTACTTAGGTTTTCTGAGGTTTTCCCAGAGTTTTTCCCAAGAGGCTTTGGTGGTGTGAGTTGGGAAGAGGGAGGAAAAAGATATTTTATGAGAGCATACAGGGGACAATTTGAAGGTATCATAGGTATCTCAGACCATACATTTCCAAGTGGCTATAATCCTATGAGACATCTCCTTAGTGCCCTTAAAAAAATCAAAGAAAAGCAACCATTAGAATTTCTTGAAGAACATGCCATAAAATCTCTTTTCCATGAATTATTACATCACAGGGTAAAGAAGCCAATACGGTTTGTAAATGACTACGATATTGGAGCAGTAGAAATAGCAGTAGAATTCTGTGCAAGGAGGATGTATGATAAGCTCCTGAGAATACTTGGAGGTAAAGCAAGGCATCAAGAGAAGATGATTCTTGAAGCTTATAGTTATAGTGGCGCCATGAAGGATTTTCACAAAATGTTACAAGACCTCAAAATAGATGATAAAAAAATTCTTAAAGAAGTAGACAAGTTAATATATGAAACTGAGGAAAGAACTTTCGCTCGCCTCGCTACCCTATTGGCAAAGGCATCTGGACGGCCTGAAGTTGGTATATATAACAGATTGGATGAGATTATAAGGAAATACTGGACTGACTAATGAATACGATTAAGAGTGGAAAAGATGAGCTTCTGCTACGAGGTATCCTCTGCCATCTGTTAAATAGTCAATAAGCTCATCCCACTCTTTGGCTTCTTCCCAGCTGTTAAAGAAATCTCTGTATAAAAACAGATACTTCTTAGGGGTTTCAGGGATCATATCAAAATACTTCTTGGCAAACTTCTTATCCTTTCTTAAGATGCCAAGTCTGCAAAGGTCCGCAATCCTACCAATGGGTGTAGCAGTCTCAATATACTCTTCTTTGGTTGGAATTTTTTTGAATATGCTTGGAGGGAAAAACCATCTAAGCTCCTCCTCAGTAGGGTTATAGTCAAAAATAGTCTCTTGCATTATATTACCTCCTTATGATAAAGATAACGATAGAAGACAAAAAGGTTAAGGAAATTTTGGAAAGGCTTACAGAAAAAACCCAAGATTTGAGCCCGCTTATGAAAAGGATAGGTGGGATTATGCTTTCTGCTGTAGAGGAAAACTTTGAGCAGGAAGGAAGACCCAAATGGTCCCCTCTTTCTTCCAAGACAATAAAACAAAGGGAGAAAAAGGGACACTGGCCCGGTAAAATCCTCCAGCTTAGTGGCAGGCTTGCAAGCTCTATAAGCATGTCCTACTCAAAGGATTCTGCTATAGTAGGAACCAATGTAAAGTATGCCTCCACCCATCAGTTTGGCTTTCAGGGTCTTGTGTCTGTAAGGACTCATGAGAGAAAGGGGAAGCCTGTAAAGGCACACCCACGCAAGATGAACATACCAGCAAGGCCTTTTTTAAAGCTTACCGATGAAGATATGCAAAAGATAAAAGAAGCTATGCTTGAGTATTTGAAAGCTCTTTAAAAACTCTCAAGCTTTTATCACTTATTTTGAGATTTTCTTGAGGACTTTCCTTATGTGTAGAAAAGTGAGGGGAGATGGGAAACTCTCTCTTGTAATTGTATTATCAAGCTTCTTAGCATAACCAAAGGTAGCAAGCCAGCAGGAATGCAGGCTTGGCGCTCCTTCTTTGAGATATACACTTTTAAAAAACTCAAACCACTCGTCCTTTACCTTGCTTTTTCCTGCATTCTTTCCATACTTTCCTAAAAGAGAAGAAACACCATAAGCTTTGAGCTTCTCCCGGGCATCTATAACTCTTTGATAGGATGTTTTAAAGTCTGTGTGCTTTCTATTCCACTCTTCTATCCATCTTCTTAACTCCTGTCCCCTTAACCCCCAAGATTGACTAAGGATTGTAAGGTACTTTATTGCCTTTCGCCTTGCATACTCAGGAACAGAAGAGAGTTGTCATACCCTTGAGTAAGAGAAGTGCCCTTATCCTCTTTGCCCTTTCCTGCGTGTTTTTTGATACTTTATTAACTATGTTCTCTATAGTGAATATTATATACACGCTTGAGCGTGTTGTCAAGAGGTAATGAAAAGATGAGTAGGCATTGGTGAATAAATCCGTTAAAGGAACTTCGGAGAAACCCTTGATATTCCTATTTTATAAGTCAATTGGCAAGCTTATAAGCTGGAAAAATCTACCTCGTTTAAGTTATTGATTGTAGCCCTTTTGAAAATTTATGCACCAAAGCCAGATGAGTATAAAAAATAGGCTAAAATTACTGATGAGACTATTAGACATAAACCTAAAAGAATTCTCTGAAAAAAGCGGTATTCCTTATAGAACTTTGCAAAACTACACTCTTGGGTTGAGAGAATCCACAATAGAAAATCTTGTTAAAATCGCCTCTTCCTTTAATGTCAATCTTCACTGGCTCCTCACGGGTGAGGGAGAACCTTTTATTAAAAGAGAACTTCAATTAGACCCTCGTAGGGAGCTAATTGCCAAACTTCTCCTTAATATGCCCGATGACAATCTTGATGATATATTTAAAATACTGAAAATACTGGAAAAAGGGAGCCTCCTTAAAGAACTCCTTGAGGAAGTAAAGAAACTAAAAGAAATCCTTGGTACTTAAACAACCCCTTCCCCACCCTTCCACCTCCTTCCCAACCACCAAACCCTTATCCCACAAGTTTTTACTCACCCACCCACCCTGTTCACCTCATTCTCAAATTACCTGTAAAAGGATAAGCGTGTCCCTATGCTAAAAATCCTAAAAGATGGATAAAATAACCATCTGCTCTAAACTCATCTTCTTTAGCAATAAAGACTTAGCCCTATTAAAAGACCTTATGAGTCCTTCACGAAAATTTCACGTTGGAGTAGGCTATAAGGCCCACGCTAAGGGATATCATAGCCAAGCCCAAAAGCTTGCCAAAGGGCAAGCCACTGGATATCAGGTAAAGCCCTATTAGGGGCAGGCTATAGGCAAGGATTATCAGGCTTTTATCTTCTTGGTATTCAATCTGTAGACTTTTGGCTATGGGTGGTGCGCCCCTTGTGTTTATAAAGGCATAATAATAGCCCACGATCAAAAGCAAAGAGAGCAAAGATTGAAGATATTTTTGCGCCTTTAAAGATAGACTATAACTAAAAAGGTTTTTAAAATCCTCCGAGTATAGGGAAAATTTTAGTATATAAAAGAGCAATAGGTTATCCAAAAACAAGGAAAGCAGGGCAAGGGCTGGGATATTGGTGGTTTTTTCCTCCAAGGGTATAACTTGGCAAACACCAAGGAGAGAGTTTTTTAGTTCCAAAAATTGCTCTTTTCTACACTCCACCCTTGCCTCTTCCAAGCCCTGAGAAAGACTTTTATAAAGAGGTGTGGGGCTTATGCCCGCATTGGTTAGGGCTTCAAAAACCTTATCCGCACTGTCCTCTTTTATTCCTTTTATCAAAACCTTCATCATTGGGTTAACAAAGTGGGAGTTATAAAGATAAGAAGCTCCCTGTCGTTTTGTTGCACTCTCTCTTGCCCAAAAAGATATTTAAGGAGAGGTATCCTTATAAGACCGGGAACTCCCTCATCCGTTTTGGATTCTTGGGAGTCTATTATGCCGCCAAGCACCAAAGTCTGTCCGTTTTCCGCTATTACCTTGGTCTTTACCTCCTTTGTGTTTAAGGCAGGACCTTGTTGCGTTTGAACACCCACTGTATCTCTCTTTAATTCCAAGTCTATGAGAATGCGCCCGTCGGGGGATACTATGGGAGTCACATTAAGCTGCAGGACAACATCTCTAAAGACAGTTGTGGCACCCCTTTGTGGATCAACTGTAATGTAAGGAATTTGTACGCCCTGCCTTATGGTAGCCTTTTGCCCGTTTATAGCTATTACAATAGGCTTAGCCAAGCTTTTTGCCTTGTTTATCCTTTCAAGGGCAGATATTCTAAGATTCAAGGCGTTTAAAATACCTTTTTGGTAGGTAAAGACCAGTATGCCACCGAGTGTGGGGCTAGGTCCTGGCGCAAGGATTGGTGTAGTGCCAATGCCCATACTTTGACCAATTCCACCGCTCCAAAACTCGGGCACCACAGACTGGGATAGAGAAAGGTTCCAGTTGATACCAAGCTCCATTAGGCTTTCCGAGGATACTTCCAATATGCGAGCCTCTATGGCTATCCTAACGGGCGAGTCGCTTATGTAGTCTCTGAAAGTTTCCTTTATCCTTTGAATAACATCAGGATAGTCTGTTAGCATAACTGCGTTGAAGTCTTTGAGTATGGGTGTTGGTGCTTTGGCGGTGGCGATCTGTTGTTGAGTTGGTTGCTGTGTTTGTTGTTGGGTCGGTTCTTGTGTTTGTTGTTGCACCCTTTCTGCTCCCCCACTCAATATTAAACTGCCTTCCGACATATAGGGCTCTATAAGCCTTATAAACTCCTCCGGGGTGAGC
>JBKBRK010000079.1:0-6402 GCA_046292245.1 Aquificaceae bacterium | reverse complement strand
GAATAGAAGCCACCATGACAGGGACAGTGGAAAACAGGATAGTTGTACTCTGCCTCGCCTTGGGGCTTCCAAAGGGGCACGCAGCCAAGATGGGTGCATACGGCAACCATAGCATATAGGCTTTGCCCCCGAAGGAGCTTGGCGTTTTTGTCTTCTTTAACCTTGCCTGACCATTGAAAGCCCTGCGGAAGCTTGATAACAAAGACAGGTTTGCCCTTCCAAGATACAACCCTTACCTGTCCCTCTGGAACAGAGTTTTCATCAACTACCACCGTGGCACCTGCGAGGGATGCGGCGCTTGGGGCTAAGGTTTTAAGCAGGGGATATAAAACCCCAACAACCCCTACAGCACCCAAGCCACCGATGGCTAAACCCATAAGGTCTCTTCTTGAGGCTTCCATTTTTACACCTCCTGATAGAATTTACATAATCTTTAATTATATAACCAAAATAAGCTTCCATAGGGATATTTTTATTTTTATATGCTATATTGTTTTTTTTTTGCAGATTATAAGTATAAGCTTACATAATTATAACTGATATACGCTGGGTGAAGAATTATCCTTTGTAGGGGCAGGGGTGCCTGCGCTACCGATGAAAAGGGGATTTCTCGCTGGGTGTATAAGTTTAAGTTATAGCTTAAACTACTAAGTTATAATATACGCAATGAATAATCCTATTTGTAAAGGCGCATATTCCCCAGGGCAATTCACAACGTGCCCTTATATACAATTTCTCATCCGTTTTATAATTATAAGAGGGGGCGTACTATGAAAAAACATCTATTTACTAGGTTTGCCTATGTTCTGGTGTTTCTGTTCACAGTACTGATATTGGTAAGTCTTCATGCTTTTAGGCTTCAGGCTATTAAGGATTCAAGGCAAAGAGCCTACATGGTAGCGGAGCTTGTTAGAGACACTCTAACCTCTTATATGGTTATGGGCGTTATGGACAGGAGAGGTGATTTCTTGAGTAGAATAAAGGAAATACCGGGCGTAGAAGAGATAAGGGTTATAAGGGGAAATAGTGTGATCAGACAGTTTGGATCTGGAGGGGCGTTGGAAGTACCAAGGGATGAAATAGAAAGGGCTGTGCTTGAACAGGAAAAACCTATAGAAGTTTTAAAGGAGTCCTTTGATAAGGTAAGCTACAAAATAGTCATTCCCTATAAGGCGGAGCCCATTAAGGGGATAAACTGTCTTCAATGCCACAAGGCGGAGCCCGGAGAGGTACTTGGGGCTATCACCTTAAGCATGGACCTTACTTATATCAGAGCAGAGTCTGCAAAGTTATTTTTCTGGCTTGCCATCAGCTTTATACTTGGTCTTGGTGTTCTTGTCTTTTACTTCAATTCAGTTCTTACAAAACTTGTCAAGTTTATAAAGAGTGTAGAAGCCTCTATGAGCTTAGCCAAAGAAGGCAACTTTAAAAGCGAGATAAAAGAAGACATTGGATATGAAACCAGGTCTTTGAAAGAGGCCATTGAAGAAACCTTTTCTAGCCTTGACAAAACCTTGGCAACCATAGAAGATAGGGTGATGGCTATGATGGGATATGGCGTTATAAAGACTGGCAACGCCCTTTCGGACACTTCAAGGATAGTGGAGGAACTGTTGAACATATACAGGTTTAAGAAAACCATAGAAAAGGACAAAACAATGGAAGAGGTATATAAGAGGATTCTGCAGATATTGGAGGATTACATGAGTTTAGAAAACTTTTCCTTTTATGACGTGGAAAGGAGAAAGAATAGGATGAAAGCCATATACCTTAGGGGTGCGGAAAGCTGGTGCAATTCTGTTATCTTTGAAAGGGCGGATGAGTGTAGAGCCTACAGGACGGGTTTAGACGTGGATTCAAGAGAGTTTCCTTGTATATGTCCCAACTTTATAGACTTATCCGCCTGTAAAGAGAAGAAATTATACCATTATTGCATTCCCGTTTATGTGGGTGGTAAGGTGCAGTATGTGATGCAATTGGTTTATGAACCAGAGATTGAGCCCTTTGTAAGCCTTATAATTCCCTACATAAAGGGCTATTTGGAAGAAGCAACGCCCATCTTGGAAGCAAAGGCATATATGGATGCACTCAAAGAACAGTCTTTAAGAGATCAGCTAACAGGCTTGTACAACAGAAGATTTCTTGATGAGACCATAGACAAAATCGTTGCACAGATAAAGAGAAGAGGTACAAACCTTGGCATCCTTATGGTGGATGTGGATTACTTTAAACAGGTAAACGACAACTACGGGCATGATACGGGGGACAAGGTCCTAAAAGAAGTGGCTAATGTAATCTCAAAATCCGTAAGAGAGGCTGATATAGTGATAAGGTTCGGAGGTGAAGAGTTTATGGTGCTTTTGATGGATATAGAAAAGGGCAAATCGGAGGAGGTAGCAGAAAAGATAAGGAAGGCGGTAGAAAACCACCCAATAGAAGCCTTTGGAACAGTTCTCAAGAAGACTGTAAGTATTGGAGTTTCCGAATTTCCCGTGGACAGTGATAAAATATGGCAGTGCGTAAAGTTTGCAGACGTTGCCCTTTACAAGGCAAAGGAGCTTGATAGAAACCAAGTGGTAAGGTTCAAGCCAGAATTTTGGCAAAAGGAAGAATACTAAAATATTTTCAATGAGGGAAAAGGACCTAATAAAGCTTGAGTTTTTTCAGATCTTAGACAGGATAAAAGCTTACAGCCACTCAAAGGCTACGGAAAGATACATAGACCAGATAAAACCCATAACAGACAAAGAGTCACTACAAGAAACCATAAAGCTTGTGGAGGATTTTATAAAGGTGCATGAAGACCTAAAAATATATCAGTTTGAGGATGTGGAAGAGCTTATAAAAAGAACTTCCATAAAGGATTATGTTATATCGGTGGAGGAAGCCCTAAGCCTTTTGAAGGTTTTAAGGCTTATAAGAGAGCTTAGAAGAGCCCTTGGAGAGAAAGTGCAAGCCTTTGGTAGCCTTGTTAAGCTTACAAAGAGTCTTTATCTTTTTAGCTCCATTGAAAACGCCATTGAGTCTGTTATAGACCCAAGGGGATTTGTAAAGGATTCCGCCAGTGAGGATCTAAGAAGCATAAGGAATAAGATAAGGGATACGGAGAAGGAGATTTTAAAGAGGCTTGAGGCAGTATTTTCCAGACCCGATGCGGATAAGGTTTTCTCCGATAAGTTTGTGGCATACAAAAACGGAAGGTATGTTTTGCCGGTGAAGACCTCGGAAGTAAAAAAGATAGTGGGTGTGGTGCATGGAACTTCCTCCTCGGGATTTACCACCTACATAGAGCCCCAAAGCGTTATAGAGCTCAACAATAGGCTTACAACCCTAAGAGAAGAAGAGGAAGAAGAAGTAAAAAGAATTCTCCGAAGGCTTTCTACCTTCATAGGAGATCAATCTCAAAGGCTTTTGGAAGCCTTTAGAAGCTTAGTTAAGGTGGATTATCTTTATGCAGTTGCAAGCTTTTCCAAGGAGTATGGCGGAAAGTTTCCCAAATTAGGGGAATATGTGGAGCTTTTGGGGGCTAAGCATCCCCTTTTGGTCTTTTTAAAGGAAGAAGTGGTGCCCGTGGATATTTTGATGAAGGAGAAAAGGGGACTTTTATTGACGGGTCCCAACACGGGAGGAAAGACGGTTGCCCTAAAAACCTTAGGACTATGCTGTTTACTTTTCCAGTGTGGTATTCCCATACCTGTGGAAAAGGGTACTTTGCCTATCTTTGAAAGGATATTTATTGACATAGGGGATGAACAAAGCATAGAGCAAAATCTATCCACCTTTTCCTCTCATATGAATAACATAGGGGAGTTTATTCCCTTGGTGGATGAAAAAAGCCTTGTCCTTTTGGATGAATTGGGAGCGGGCACAGACCCAGTAGAAGGCTCTGCCCTTGGTATTGCCCTCCTTGAGTATTTAAAAGATAAAAACTCCTTTGTCTTTGCAACCACTCACCACACACCCATAAAGGTCTATGTCCTAAATTCCCACTACTACACTCCCGCAAGCACTCTCTTTGACAAGGAAAGCCTAAAGCCCCTTTACAAGATAGTTTATGATGCAGTGGGAGAAAGTATGGCTTTGTTGGTAGCCAAAAGGTGTGGTTTGCCCGAAGAAATCCTTATGAAGGCTAAGGAGCTCCTCCCAGCGGGCTTTGAAGAATATTTTTCTGCAAGGGAAACCTTAGAGGAGTATATAAAGGAATACAGAGAAAAAATAAAGGATTTAGAGGAGGAAAGGCAAAGGCTTCAAACCCTTATAGAGGAGCAGGAAAGAAAAATAGAAGAGCTTGAGAGAAACAAAAAGGAAGAGATAAAAAGGGCTGTGGAAGAGATAAGGGATAAGTTTGAAGAGTTTTTACTTGAGGCGGAAAGGCATATAAGAAGCATAAGGGACAGACAGAGAATAAAGGAGATCTTTAGGGAAAAGGTAGAAAACCTTTACAAGGAAGAGGTTGAAGAAAGCGTGCAAGTGGGAGATTGGGTTGAGTTTTTGGGTTCAAAAGGAAAGGTGCTTGAGACAAAGGAAAACAGGGCATACGTTCTCTTTGGCAATGTAAAGGCTTGGGTAAAAACCTCAGACCTAAAAAGGACAGAGGCGCCCCCCGAGGTAAAAGAACCCAAGAAGGTCTTTGAGTTAAAAAGGAATACCCAGTGGGAGATAAACCTCATAGGCTTCAGCGTAGAAGAGGCTCTAAGCAAGCTTGAACTTTTCTTACAAGAAGCCCACAGCATGGGCTTAAAAAGCGTTAAGGTTATCCATGGATATGGCACTTTAAAGAAGGCTGTACAAGACTTTTTGTCCTCCTCTCCCCTTGTAATCTTCCACAGAGAGGGCTATCCAAAGGAGGGAGGCGCGGGCACCTCCCTTGTTTATCTAAGGTAAAGATTAGCAAGGAGAACCCGGAGAGCCAGAGCAGTCGGAGCATAGATGTATTGGGTGAACTTTTAGAAGGATCTCAAGGCCCTTTTCTTCAAACCATGGAGCTATATCTCCGTGTTTTACCTTCCACATAAAGTACTTTTCAAAGGTGGACTTTATATAATGCATCCAAATAGCTTTTTTATACATCACAGTGGACCTTGGTGGCAATACTGGAGAAGCAAAGAAGCCCATCGCATCACCACCCATGTCTGCTATACATATGGCAGAAAGCTCTGGTGTGTACCTGTCGGGATTGTTTCTTATATCGTTTACTATGTTATGGGCTACCGCCAAAGCCATCTGCTCTATCATCATACCCGTCTTTGGTGCTCCTGTGGGTATTGGGGTCTGTTCCACCGGTGGTATTGCAGTCACAACTCCAACGCCAAAGATATTCTTATAGGTAGGGTTTTGGAAACATTTATTTACCAAAATCATCTTGTTGGCAGGGTTTGCCACCTTGTCTCCTGCGGAGGCTACCACCTCTGGTCCCATAAAACGAGGCATGATCATAGAAAGCCTACAAGGGGCTTCGTAGGTCTTCCCTTCCAAATCTTCGTATATAACCTTGTCGGGCTCCACCTTTGTTATCTTTACATTGGCTATGTACTTAATGCTCCTTTCTGCCATCAGGTCTTCCATAAGCCTTCTGGAAGGGCCAACCCCGCCAAGGCCTAAATGGCCCACATAGGGCTCTGAGGTTATGTAGGTTATTGGCACCTTGTGCCTAAGACCTCTCTTTTTCAGCTCGTGATGGAGCATAAAGGCAAACTCATAAGCGGGTCCAAAACAGCTCACGCCGGGTATAGCTCCTACAACTACAGGGCCGGGATTTCTGTAAAACTCCTCCAGTTTTTTGTTTAGTTCCATAGCATGTTCTGCAGTACATACAGAAGTGGAGTTTTGCTCTTGACCTTCTGCACCAAAAACAAGCTTTGGACCGGTGGCTATGACAAGGTAGTCGTATTCCACAACTTTACCGCCCTTAGTTTTTACCTTGTTTGCCCCTGGGTCTATGCTTTCTGCATCCTCGTTTATAAAGTCTATGCCGTGCTTTGGAAGTAAGCCCGCCAAGGGCACGCTTATGTCTTCAAACTTTCTCCACCCAAGGGCAAGGTGAGGATAGGAAGGGGTAAAACCAAAATAGGGCCTTCCCGATATCACGGTGATTTTCAAAGATCTGTCAAGCTTCCTTAAATTGTAGGCGGTTGCTATACCTCCTACACCGCCACCGATAACCACCACATGTTTACTCATAACACTACCTCCTTTGCTGAAAGATATCACTTATAATTATATAAGCTAATGCTTATAAATATATGTACTCCCCCGGGCAATTGGTAAATTCACCCCTACAAATGCTTTTTACACTTCCTCTCCGGGCTTTTCTACGCCCTTGAAGCTATAACCGCAGAAGGGACAAGCCTTTGCCCTCCAATGGACCTCGCTATAACACTCGGGACATCTCTTTTTTCCCTT
>JBKBRK010000078.1:0-6519 GCA_046292245.1 Aquificaceae bacterium | reverse complement strand
TAATCTACTACCACTATAAAACCTTTGCCCTTGTATGCTTCAAACCTTCCGGGTACATAGACCTTTTTAATACCTTCTTGTATGGCCTCCGGAGAAAGGTCCCAAAGGAAGCCCAAAAGTATGCCAAGAGCCAAGTTATAGGCTTGAAAGCTGCCCCTTAGATTGGAATAAAAGGTGTAGTCCTTTCCCTGGTACTCCACCCTTAGCTTTGAACCCTCAAAGCTTGTAGAAAAGTCCAAGATTCTAAGGTCTCCCTCCTTTCCATAGACCTTTACCCCTTTTGACATCTTAATAAGCCTTTTCCCCCACTCATCGTCGCCATTTATAAGGGCATATTGGTAGGAGTATTCGGTAAAAAGCCTCGCCTTTGCCATAAAGTAATCTTCCATACTTTTGTGATAGTCAAGGTGGTCTTGGCTTAGGTTGGTAAAGGCAACGGTGTGAAATTGAGTGCCCCATACCCTCTTTTGGTCCAAGGCATGGGAAGAGACTTCACAGACAACCACCTGAGCACCCTCTTCTTTCATGCTTTTTAATGTAGAATGCCACTTTATAGGGTCTGGAGTAGTCCTTCCCTCGTATTCGTATATCTTATCACCAAGGCGGTAGTAGATGGTCCCTACAAGACCTGTCTTTATGCCTGCGGCGTTTAATATAGACTCTATTATGTGTGTGCTTGTAGTTTTCCCATTGGTGCCTGTGATACCTATTAGTTTTAGGTCCTTTGATGGTTCTTTATAAAAAAGGCTTGATAATTCACCAAGGGCTGACCTTGTATCCTCCACCCTTATTATCCTTGGGTCTTTTATGGGCAGGTCCCTTTCTACAATTACCCACTTGGCGCCCCTATTTAGAGCCTCTTGAAGGAAATCATGACCATCCCTTTGACTTCCTTTTATGGCAAGGAATATGAAGCCCTTTTCTACTTCCTTTGAGTTGGCAGTTATTCCCCTTATGTCTTTTAAAAGGTCTTTTAGATTCACTTCTCTGTTATGGTTTCTTCAACCTTCATGCCAAAATGTCTGCCAGCCTCTTCCACATAGCCAAGGACTTCATCCCCTTCCTTTAACTCCGCCACCGATAGGGGAGTTCCATCTGGCTTTGTCAGTCTTATGGTTTCCGCATTTTGCAAAACTGCGCTTATTTTTTTGTTTTCGTATTTACCCTCCACCAGAAGCATGGGCCTTCTTTCCACCTTTGCCCTTCCCACATACACCAGCCTGCCTTTTCCTTGGTAGTCATAGACCATAACCGCATCACCCGCAGAAAGCTCACAAAGATATTTGGTTTTGTTTCCGGGCACCCTTATGTACATATGAACAGCGCCCGCATTTACCCTAAAGGGCCTTGAAGCCACATAGGGGTTTTCCTCTGTTTCAGCATGAACGAGGAACATACCCCCCGAAGAGTTGCCCACCAACATTCCCTCTCCACGGTGAAGTATGGAAGTGGTATCCACGCAAACCCTATCTCCAAGACCAAGGGGCAATATCCTTGTTATCTTTACCACCACAAGGGGTAATTTCTCTTCAGACTCTTCCAAAGCCTTAGCTACCCTTTTTATGGTGTTTATATCCTTTGTCTTTAGGACCACACCCTTTACACCCTTTTCAAGCACCTTTATGGCAAGCCTTGCCTCTTCTTCATTTTTTACCACTGCGTAGAGTTCTTCCCTTTGAGCTATTAGGTTTTCAAGGGGGATTATGGTCCAGTCAGTGGTTTCTACTATAACTTTTACATGGGCTGGAAACTTGCCAGCCCTTTCTTCATCCTCCTTTCCCTTGATGAGCACATACACATAATCCCTGCCTTCCACCAGGTCTCCACCATCCCTTGAAGCCACAAGAACCCTTCCAAGGGATCTTACTTCTTGAGTTTTTGATGGGTCGGAAAGCAGTATAACCTTTGCCCCCGACTCCAAGGCGGTGGTTATAAGCTTTTTATCATACTCCTCAGCCCAATACCAAAAATCCTTCATGAAAAAACATTATAACTTATCAAACACGCTAGGTAAGAAATTATCCCTTGTAGGGGTAGTTTATTGACCACCACAGAAAGTTTAAAATTCTGGTAGTTCAGGCTTCTAGCCTGTAGAAAAGTGAGATTTTTTGGATTAAATTTATAACTCAAAAAGATGAAAAACATAGAATGGACTCCTCATCGCATACTTCTCCTTTCTTACCTTGTGGTTATAATGGTAGGCTCTGCCCTTATATACCTTTCTGCCAACATACGGATAAGCTACATAGATGCCCTTTTTACCGCTACCTCTGCCACAACAGTTACAGGTCTTGTGGTGATTGATACGGAAAAGGATCTTAGCCTTTGGGGGAAGTTGGTGATCCTTTTACTTATACAGGTAGGCGGGCTTGGTTATATGACTCTTACCACCTATTTCCTTGTAGCTCTGAGGAAAAAAATAGGACTTAGGGATAGGCTTATACTGTCCGAGTCCTTTAACTATCCGGGTGTACATGGGCTCGTAAGGTTTTTAAAAAGGATTGTGCCCTTGGTGTTCTTTATAGAGTTTCTTGGTGCCCTTGCTCTCTTTCCAAGCTTTTTGCTTAAGTTGAAGGATCCTTTCAACGCCCTATTTGCAAGCCTTTTTCATTCCATCTCCGCTTTTAACAACGCTGGCTTTTCCACCTTTTCGGACAATCTCACAAGGTTTAAAGGAGACCTATGGGTAAATCTTATAATAAGCCTTTTAATAGTCCTTGGTGGGCTTGGCTTTTATGTGATATACGAGGTGATCCTTTATTGGAAAGGCGAGCTTAAAAGACTGTCCACCCACACAAAGCTTGTCTTTTTATCTTCTGGCTTTCTTATACTTTTAGGCTTTTTTGTACTCCTCTACGACCTATGGAGGTTTAAAAGCTTGTCTTTGGGCGAAAAGGTTTTAGCAAGCCTATTTCATAGCATATCTGCAAGGACTGCCGGCTTTAATACTATAGATATATCAAAGCTTTCCGAAGCATCCCAGTTTTTGCTTATAAACCTCATGTTTATAGGTGCATCGCCCGGAGGTACAGGTGGCGGTATAAAAACCATAACCGCAACGGTAATCTTCTTGGCGACCATATCTTACATAAAAGGAAGAACTGATGTAAGGGTCTTTGGTAGAAGGCTTATGGAAAGCCAAGTACATAGGGCGATGGTTATACTTAGCTTAGCCTTTGCCTATAATACTTTTACCGCCATACTTTTGGCGGAGTTGGAGGGTATAAGGCTTCTTCCTGCTCTTTTTGAGGCGGTTTCTTCCTTTGCCACGGTTGGTCTTTCCCTCGGAAATCCACAAGGATTAAGCCTTTCTGCAGATTTCTCTCCCCTTGGCAAAGCTATTATAATTCTTAACATGCTTGTTGGCAGGGTGGGATTGCTTGGTTTTATGCTTGCCCTTGTGGGAAAAAGCAAGCCAAGTCATATAAAACTTCCCGAGGCTAAGCTATTGATATGAAAAAAGTTTTTGGAGTTATTGGATTGGGTAGGTTTGGTTTTAACGTGGCAAAGACCTTGGCGGAGGGTGGTGCGGAGGTAATTGCCTGCGATATAGACGAAGAGAAGGTAAGACAGATATCGGAATTGGTAAGCTCCGCTTTTATATTGGACGCCACCGACGAGAAAGCCCTTAAGGAATCGGGTATAGCCAACGCAGACACGGTTATTGTAAGCATAGGAGAAAACGTGGAAGCCAGCCTTTTGGTGGTGGTGCAATTAATGGAGCTTGGCGTGAAGGAGATAATAGCAAAGGCGGTTAATCCTCTCCATGGGAGGGTTTTGGAAAGGCTTGGAGTAAGTAGGGTTATACATCCGGAGAGAGATATGGCTATAAGGCTTGCTCACTCTTTGCTTTTGGGTGGCTTTATAGAGGAGATCCCCATAACCGAAGAGTACAGCATCTTTGAAGTGTTGCCTCCAGAGAAACTCCATAACAAAACCTTAAAGGAATTAGACCTCAGAAAAAGGTACGATATAACAGTTCTTGCCATAAAGAGGGGAGAAAGGTTTGTGGTGAATCCCTCAAGCGACGAAAAAATACTTCCAAAGGACATATTGGTGGTGTTGGGCAACAAAACAAAGATAGGGTCTTTATGATATCATAAGCCTATGCGCAAAGTTTTCATCTTATTGCCTGTTCTTTTTGTAAGCCTTTTTGTACTTTTTATCGCCACGAAGGAAAAGGGAGAGAAGTATCAGGTGGTGAAGGAAGAAGAAGTTAAAAGGTTAGCCTACGGTTCTGGATATGTGAAAAATAGGGAGTATGTTATTGTCAAATCGGAAGTTTCTGGTTATGTAAAGGAGATTTTTGTAAGGGAAGGGGATCTTGTAAAAAGGGGACAAGTTTTGGCAATTATAGATTCAAATGTCTTAGATGCCAATATAAGGGAGGTATCCGAAAGGTTAAAGCTTGTAAGGGATAGGTTAAGGGAGGGTTCCGATTACTTAAAAAGCTTGGAGTCTGCCATAGAATCCGCACGCTTAAACATGGAAAACTCCAAGAAGGTTTTTGAAAGAAGGGAAAGGCTATTTTCTGAGGGTCTTATACCAAAGGAGTCCTACGAGCAGAGCAAAACTCAATACCAAGTAGCCCAAAGGGAATACGAAAGATTAAAAAGTAGCTACCAAGACGCTGTGAGGTCTTTGAAAGCAGAAGAAGAGGTTTTAAGGGCAGAACTGCAGAGGTTTCAAAAAGAAAAGGATAAATACACCATAAGAAGCCCCATAGAGGGTAAAATCCTTAAGAAGTTTGTAAGTGTAGGAGATTACATAAACCATATCAGTCAAGAAAACAGGCTTTTTTCCGTAGGTTCAAAGGCGTTGGAAGTTTGGTTAGAGGTGGATGAGGAGTATGCGAACAAGATAAGGGAAGGGCAGAGAGTAATCCTAAGGGTGGATGCCCTGCCAGAAAAGAGCTTCGAAGGAAAGGTTTTCCAAGTAATAAGGGAGATAGACAGAACAAGGAAGTTAATAACGGTAAAGGTAGAGGCACAGCTTCCAGAGGATATTCCCTCTGGTGCAACTGTGGACGGACAAATAGAGATAGAAAGGAGGAAGGCTTTACTAATACCAGCAAGCGCCTACAGAGACGGGTATGTACTTGTCTATGATGGGGTAAGAAGGGTTAAGGTGCCTGTAAAGGTGGGTGAAAGGTACGGAGAGTTTTTGGAGGTTTTGGAAGGCTTAAAGGCTGGGGATAGGGTAATACTGCCATGAACCATATCCTTTTTGTTGCCTTTAAGATGCTTCTTCAGAGGAAAAGGCAGACCTTGGTGTCTATCTTGGGAGTTTCCATTGGAGTTTCGGCTTTTATAGTTATGAGTTCCTTGATGCTTGGCTTTCAAAATTATTTTATACAACAGGTTATAGACCTTGAGCCCCATATAAGGATTAAGCCAAGGGAAGAAAAGCAAAAGGTAGAGGAATACTCAATCCTTTTGGGCGAAAAGCCAAAGGAAAAGGACAGAATATTGGGATGGCAGGAGATAATACAAGAGGTGGAGAGAAATCCAGAGGTGCTTGGCGTGGCACAAAGGCTTGTAAGCAGAGGTATAGCCAAGTACGGTGTAAAGGATAAGCCCATTACCATAATAGGCATAGACCCCCAGAGGGAGCCCAAGGCTTCTGTAGTTGAAAGATTTCTAAAATACAAAAGACTTGAAAAGCTTGAGACCAACAGAACGGGCATCATAATAGGCCTTTTGGTAGCAAAAAGCTTGGGAATAGAGGAAACGGGAAAAAAGCTTATACTTGTGGCTCCCAACGGACAGACTATACTAGCAACTGTGGAGGACTTTTTTGAATCGGGCATAACCAACATAGACGATACAAGAACCTACATAAACATAAAAACTTTGCAAAGCCTATTGGAAAAACAGGGAGAGGTTAACGAGATAGTGATAAAAATAAGGGATGTAAACAAGGCGGAAAGGCTTTCCAAAGAGTTTTCTCAAAAAATCCCCTACGAAGTGGAAAGTTGGCAAAGGGCATATAGGAACTTTTTAAGCATCTTCAAAATACAGAACATCATAACCTATATGATAGTTTTTGCCATTTTGACCGTTTCCGCCTTTGGCATTTTTAACATCATTATGATGACCGTGTTGGAAAAGAGAAAGGATATAGCCATACTTATGGCTATGGGCTATACGAGGAGGGATATACTTCTTATATTTTTGGTAGAAGGCTTCTTTATAGGACTTATGGGAGCCCTTATTGGATCTTTTTTAGGGTTTGGTGTGCAGGAGTACCTTGAGTCTGTAAAGCTTGATGTGGAAGGTCTTATAAGAACAAAGGGCTTTGTGCTGGATAGAAGCGTAGTCTTTTATTTTTACGCCTTTGGCTTTTCTCTCTTCTTTTCCCTTTTGGCAAGCCTGTATCCAGCCTACAAGGCAAGCAGGCTTAACCCCGTAGATATCTTTAGAAGTCAGTAGGTATAATAAAAAGATGAAATTTCTAAACCTTGCCTTAGCTCAGATAGATCCTACGGTGGGAGATATAGAGGGTAATCTAAAAAAGATA
>JBKBRK010000077.1:0-6551 GCA_046292245.1 Aquificaceae bacterium | reverse complement strand
TCTTCGCCCCTTTTACCATAGGGATACCCTGTTCCGTCCCACTTTTCGTGATGCTCCAGGGCAATTATAGAAGCCATCTGTAATATTTCATTCCGGCTTTCCTTTAAGATCTCATAACCCATTATTGTATGCCTCTTCATGATCTCCCATTCCTCTTGGTCAAGCCTTCCTTTTTTTAAAAGGATGTTATCGGGTATGCCTATCTTTCCAACATCGTGCATGGGCGCAGCAAGCTTTAGATTGTAGCAATAGGTCTCATCAAATCCCAGCCTTTCCGCCAAAAAGCTTGAAATTAAACCAACTCTAAGGATATGGTTGTAAGTTTCTGGGTCTTTGTACTCTGCGGCATGGGAAAGTCTCATTACAGTTTCCTCATAAGCCTCCTTTATCCTTGCGTACAGCATTTGCGCCTCTACCGAGCCCGCAGCATAGGCGGACAAAAGACTTAAAAGCTCCATATCTTCCGCCGTAAAGGAGCCATCAAGCTTGTTTATAGCCTCAAAAACGCCCATCACCCTCCCCTTGCTATCTACAAGAGGTACCGCCAGTATATTACGGGTACGATAGCCTGTCTCCTTATCCACTTGTGGGTTAAACTTGGGATGAGAATAGGCATCTTCCACCAGAAGAGTTCCTCCGCTCATAAAAACTTCACCCACTATGCCTTTGTTGGCTTCTACCTCTATTCTTACGTTTCCATGGGCAACCAAGGTGTAAAGGGTGCTCTTCCTTTCATCAAAAAGAAATAAACTACAACGATCAACGCCAAGTATATCCTTTGCCAAGTCTGTAAGCAGAGGTATAAGTTTTTCAGGCTCCCTCTCTTTTGATATTTTACTTGCAAAGCTTAATAGAATCTTTACCTTGTCATACATAGGCTATGCTTCTCAGATAAGCCCTTAGCTTATCGGGATTTAACTTTATAAGATAATAAGTGTCTTTTTTACCCGTTTCGTTGATGGATTCCCTAGTTTCCACAGAAATAACTCCAGCCTTCTCTAACACACCTATTACAGATTCCACCTTTTGAACTTCCATGTTATATTCTGTGGCAAAGGTTTTTGGGTGTAGCTCAACAGAACCCTCTTCTGGTGTGTAGTACATACTTTCTTCCATTTTTACGTTTTCCAATAGGTACATGCCCATTACATACACAAGCTTTGAGGTAATTAAATTCACTATCCTGCGGTTTAGATTGTTTATTCTCTTTGAAAGTTCCTTTATAAGGTCATAGGCTATCTCGGGAATTTGGCTAACTATTCTTATAAAATCTTCTGTCTCAAAAACCAAGGTATCTACGTTAGAGGCACATCTTACCGTAGCTGTTCTTTCACCCTCAAGCACTTGCCCCATTTCACCTATTATACTCCCAGGACCAGCTAAGCCTACAAAAACATCTTCTCCACTGGGACTCTTCTTAAAAACGGAGACATGTCCGTTCAAAATCACATAAACCTTGTCTGCCTTTTCACCTTCTCTTATTATTACATCACCCATGTTGAACCGTTCCTTGCTTCCCATTGGCTCTATTTTTTCTATAAGCTCCTGTTTTAACTCCATCTCTGCCTCCTTTTTAAAAATTATACCTTTATCTTTCTTTTGCCCAAAAGGGGAACTACTTTCCTGTTGAGAGACTGTAACTCCTCAAGTATCTCAACTTCATAAGCGGGCTTTAAATGAACTGCATACACTTTTACGTTCTTTCTCTTTAAAAGGCTTAGATCTTCTTTTAGGCTTTGTGGTGTATGGTGAAGGCTGGCGTATGCTACCTTTGCCATATAAGAAGGGAAAGACACATCAACTATTACAAGCTTTATTTGATGGTCTTCCTCTATCAAGGACCAAAGCCTTGGGTTTCTATGTGTGTCGGAGGTATAAACAAAACCTCTTCCCTCCCTTTTTACCACGAGGCTAAGGGTGGGCACTGTGTGATTACTCATAAGGGGCAATATACTATAACCATCTATCTCTATCTGGCGCTCGGAATAAAGCTCTATGTATTCAATGGCGTACTCCTCCGTAAGGGGAAGTTTTAGAGAGCCAAACTCGGGCCAGACATCCCAGTTCATTATGTTTTTTCTGAAGGTTTCCAAAGTTTGGGGAAGTCCGTATATTTTTAAAGGCCTTTCCCTAAGGGTATAGCTGTAGTCTATGAGAAAGGGGATATCTATTAAATGATCTAAGTGGGAATGGGTAAGGATTATATTCTCTATATCCAAAAGTTTATCCTGCGGCAGGGCGAAGATGTTTCCCGCATCTATAAGGGTTGTTTCTGGAAGGTAAAGGCACATGGTTTGCCTGTTTATAAACTTTCCGCCAGAGCTGCCCAACATGTAAAACCACCATCTATTACTTTTCTTTTGCTTCATACACACCCTCCCAAATTTCTGGGCTTTCCTTTTGAAGATGTCTGCATCTTTCCAAAAGGGTCTTTGAAGGCTTATCGTTGTAAGCAAGGAGTAAAGATTCAAACTCTATGCTTGCCTCTTGGAACATGCCCTCAAAGTAAAGGTCTAAAGCCCTCTTGTAAAGCTTTGATATTTCTCTATTTTGAGGTGTATCCTCCATGAGCTCAAAGATCATGACGGGTTTTTTCTTTCCTTTAACGGCAACCTTGTCAAGGGGTCTAAAAAGGAACTCCTCCTCCAAACTCAAAGCTGTATATTCACTAACTATGATGTTGGTACCATAAAGCTTGTTTAGACCCTCTAAACGAGATGCCAAGTTCACCGTATCTCCTATGGCCGTATAGTCAAACCTAACCCTGGAGCCCATGTTGCCAACGACTGCATAGCCCGTATTTATACCCACGCCTATGTTTAGCTCAACTCCGTACTTTTGCATAAAGCTTAAGTTAAGCTCCTTCAACTTTTGAAGCATCCTTAGGGCTGATTTGCATGCCCTTTTTCTGTGGTCTGCCAAATCAACGGGTGCGTTAAAAACAGCCATTATTGCATCTCCTATGTACTTATCCAACATACCACCCTCCTCCAAAACTATAAGGGTCATAGGCTCCAGGTACTCGTTAAGCACGGATACCAAAACCTCTGGCTCCAAGCCCTCCGATAGGCTTGTAAAACCCCTTAGGTCGGAAAAAAGCACTGTTATCTCTCTCTTTTCTCCTCCAAGCCTTAGCCTGTCTGGGTCTTTTAGGATGATCTCAAGGAGTTGGGGGGATAGATAGCTGGAGAAGGCCTTTCTTAATTCCTTTACTCTCCTTTCTGAGGTGTAGTAAAGGTAAGATTCAACGCCTAAGTAGGAAAAGCTTAAGGTAAGAGAGGGGTAAAGGAAGGGTATATACACCCTAAGGTAGGAAAAGCTTAGCATGGAGAAAAGGAGGAGAAGGTTAAGGATTAGAAGGTATAAAAGGAGTCTGCGCCTTAACTTGCCTACTCTTGTGAATGCTACGGGCAAAAGGGATAGAAGGGGTATGCTAAGGAAGGTGGAGAAGGAAAGGTCTTTTATAAGGTCCTTTGTTAGTAGATTGGAAAGGGCTGTGTAGTGGAGGAAGACCCCCGGGGTGGTTGAGTCTATGGGAGTAGGTCTTATGTCGTATATACCTATCTCCGTAGCACCGAAGAAGACCACCTTGCCCTTTAGCTCTGCGTTGCCCCTTAGCACATCCACTGCAGATATCACCTTTACCTCTTGCATAGAGGGAAGGTTTAAAAGAATGTAGCCATGGTCAAAGATGGGCAGGTAAAGGTCGCCTGCCTTGGCCGACTCTATGCCCCTTGAGGAGAGGACAAGCTCCAAGTCTTGGTTTTTATAAAGCCTGTAGGCTTGAAGGGCCAAAGAGGGATAAAAGCTACCATGAAAGAGGTAAGCTATGGGATATTTTCTGTAAAGGCCGTCTGCGTCTGGCTCGGAGTTAAAGGGCGCTTGCATAAGGGCTGATTCCGCTATCGGAGAAAAGTTTATCTCCACAAAGGGAAATTCCTTTAAACCCACCTTATTGCTTAGCTTTTTAACCCTGAAAAGCTCGCTGTTTCTTAAAAGGTCAAGGCTCTCCTGAGGGTTTATCTGGGTTGCTTCCCTTCTTAGAAAAAAGCCTAAGACTACGTTGCCCGCCTGACTTATAGCCTTCGCCAAAATAGGGTCTTCTTCCGTTGGCTCGGAAAAGATAACATCAAAGACCACAAGGTTTGCTTGCTCCATCCTTCTTACAAGCTCCCCTATAACTCTTCTGTTCCATGGCCATCTTCCAAGCTGGTTTATGCTCCTTTCATCCACTGCAACAACCACAAGGTCTGGATGGGGCCTGTGCTGCTTCCTTAAAAGGTGTTGAAAAAGGTAAAGGCTGTCCTCAAACCTTAGCCTTATAGCTTCTGTAAAGCCAAAGCCCATATGTTGAAGGTAGAGAAAGAAAAGGCAGTTGAAAACACAAAAGATTACTACCTTACGCAAGGGGGCGTAATCTCTGGGGTTGGGGGCTTTTGACTTTCTGGAGCGGGGGTTAATCTGGTGGGAGGTTCTGTCTGAAGGTTTTGCGTCTGTATGTTGGTGGTGCTAATCCTTTGGACAGTTCCCGGCGTTGCGGTAAGAGTTAGGGTTGGGTTGTTTATGGGGGATACCTGCACCGCACCAGAAAAGACCACCACTACGGTAGAGGTGGGGGTAACATCTACGAGAAATCTCGTCCCTTTAACACCCAGTATGGCGGTGGGAGTTCTTATCTCAAGTCCTTCTCCCGCTTTTAACTTTGCCACGTCAAAGATAACCCTACCCCGTCCAACGTTTATAGTTTTTTCCTTCTCGTAGTTTAGCACAGACAAACGGGTAAGGGGTCCTATCTCCACCTTGTTGCCGTCCACAAAGGAAATCTTGGCATTGCCATCGCTTTTTGTCCGGATTATATCACCTATGGATAGCCCCGCCTTCTCTACGATAAGGGGCTGTGGTCTTACCTGATCCTTTTCCAGCTTATCCACACCACCCTTAAAATCTTCCACCTTGCCTACCTCAAGGGCAAAGGATATACTTAAAAGGGCTAAAAGGTATCTCATGGCATCCCTCCTTTTAAAATTTACCTATCAACTGTAAGGTGTAAAGGTTTTTCTTATAAGAATAGTAGTTTATGCTGGAAAGGTTCCTCATATAGGTATAGGAGAGCAAAAGGCTAAAGTTTCTGTAAAGATTAAGGTTTAAAAAGGGAGAAAGGCTAAGAAAGGCATCTCTCCTTTTCTTTAAAAAGGCTTGGTTTTCCCTTGTATAGGAATAGCCTTCAAAGGCTGTGTTCATACCCAAGGAAAGCCTGTCGTTAAGAGCATAATTGCCAAAGAGCTTAACACCCACGGATAGACTGTCCCAGTTTTGACCCTTTGCATCGGTGCTTCTTGCGTAGGTTTCTTGGTTTATATAAACTTTATCCCTTATGTACTCATACCTATGCCCTATCTGTAGAAAGTAGCCATCCCTGTTTTCAAAGTCAAAGGCTTGGGATAGGTAGTTTTGGTAGCCAATGATTGTATATAGGCTTCCGTAGTTGCTCCGGTAGGCTATGCCCACTTGGTTTATGTTGGCATAAAAATCACCGCCCAAGGTTATGTAATCCACCTTAAGGGGGAAGGAGAAATTACCCAAAAGGGACTCCAACTCAAGGCTGTAAAAGCCTATGTTGTAGGAAGAGCCCTTGCGGTTAAAGGAATGGTATGCCCTCACCCTTCCTCTAAGGTTATCCCCTTCGTAGGATGCAGACAAAGAGGCAAAGGTCTTTGAGGTTTTTATCTTGGTTTCCAAGTCAAAGACCCCCAGAAGGTTTGTGTCGTACTCCAAGCCAAGGGAAAGGTTTAGCCCAAACTTTTTTCTTTGCTGATAAGACTCTCTTAGGGATTCCCCATATATGGAGTACTCCGACCCCCTTTCTATCTTTGACAGGGAAAGGTAAAAGCGGTTGCTATCCTTCTCTATGGCGTATATCTGGGCAAGGTAGAACTGAGCCTCCGAATAGTTGGGTGAGGAAGGGCTTACCTTTAAAAGGCTGTACTTTGCGGAGGTATAGTTGCCCTCAAGGTATTCAATGTGTCCCTTGGTAAAGTAATACTCTTGGTCCTTTTCCTTTTGGGCGTTGAGTATCTCCTTGGCTTTTTTTATATTTCCATCAAGGGCATAAAGGTAGGCAAGCCTTAGCCTTAGCCTTCTGGAAGGTAAAAAGGCAAGGTCTTCCTCCGTTTGCTTGATGGCTCCCTTTACGTCCCCCACCTTTAGCATCAAGTAAGACCTAAGGAGAGACCTTTCCTCAGAAAGGCCATCTTTTTTTATAAGCTCCTCCAAAAGAGGCATGGCTTCTTCGTACTCTCCCCTTTTTATGTGTTCTTTTACCTGTTCCATGTTGGCATAAGAAGATAGACTAAGGGATAGCACAAGAAGGAAAGAAGCCATAAGCTTGCTTCTCCTAAGGAGTATAAGAAGTGGAAGGAGCAATAAGGACAACAAAGATAGGTCTTTGGAAGAACCCATGCTACAACCTCCACCTTTCCTGTATTCCTGGGGCATTACCGAATAAACAATGCTCCTTGTTTTTACAACCCCGTTTACCACACCATCCTCAT
>JBKBRK010000076.1:0-6596 GCA_046292245.1 Aquificaceae bacterium | reverse complement strand
TGTTAGCATGTACTGTGGTGAATATTTTAACATACCTATGGTAGATGTGTGAAATGGGTTTATCTCTATAACTTGTATTCCCTTTCTCTTTGCCAATAGCTTTATCTTTGATAAAAGCTTTTTGTAGGCAAAACTATGCTGTATTCTCCTTATCTTTCTTCCAGAGTAGTCTCCTTTTTTGTTTTTACTTTTCTCAAAGTCAAGCCTTTCTATCACTATAGCCTTTCCCTTTGTCTTTGCCATCTTTATCACTTGATGGGCGTATAGCCATGTGTAGTTGTCCCTCTTGTTTTTATTCCCACTTGATAACTCTGGCATGGGTATGGTTCCATAAGAGATTAAATTGCCATACTCATCTGTCTCTGCCCATGCCATATGGTTAGGGTAGGCATTTAAGTCTACCCCTATCACTCCATATTCCTTTGTTATCTCTATTGGTGGATATTCTTCATCGGCTGTAAAGTAGGCATATATCTCTCCATCTTTTACTTTTAGCTCTACGCTGTAAGCATTACCCGATAGGGCTATCTCTTTTAGCTTGTTTATTCTATTGCCTGCCTTTATGAGTGCATAGATGTATTGTCTTGTACCTACGTTTATTCTTAGATAGACCCCATTCTCTTTTATCTCTATCCTTGTGTTTTGGTTGCCTTTACAATTAGCCTGTCCTATGGAATATAGGTTTCCTTTTCTTTTCTCTGTCCAGCTTATGCGTAGCTTTCTGTAAGGTTCTCCGTTAATGTGTCTTTTCTTTAGTTTCTCAAAAAGACTTCTACCGCCAAAGATAACCTTTTTGGGTTTTTTTCCTTTTTCTTTGACAGCAGAGAGTAAGGTTTGTGCTTTTATGACAGCGAAGTATGAATATCTTGAGTCAAGGCTGAAGAGATTCTGAAGTTCCTTGCTTATATCACTTAGGCTTTTACCTTCCAAAAACATAAATTGCTAGTTTTAGAAGGTCCAAAAGTCTTTTGTAGTGGCAGGGCTTGCCCCTGCCCTTTTATTCTGGGCACCCGCAAGGGATGCCCCTACGATCCTTCGGCTATTTTTGAAACACCATCCCTGTAAAGAAACAAACTAGCAATTTGGGTTTAGTTTTTAAATCATAGCACCGCATATCGAAGCACGCCTTAGGCAATTGTTAAATCACAAATTCTCACAAGTATCCCAGTATGGAAAAATACAAGCTGGAAGCCTGAACTATTTATGTATTGAGTTTAAAATTATAAACTATGAGGACAGAGTTTCTATTGGGTGGTGAGTGGATTTCAAAGGAAGAAAAACTGCCCGTTATATATCCCTATACGGGTGAGAAGATAGCGGAGGTCTCAAGGGCAACAGAAGAGGACGTTTATAAAGCCATAGAGGTTGCAAAAGAAGGCTTCAAAGAGATATCCTCTCTTACTCCCTATGAAAGGTATCAGATCCTTATGAAAGCAGCGCATATTCTAATGAGAAGGTCTGAAGAATTTGCAAAAACCTTGGTGCTTGAGGTGGGAAAGACCATAAGGGAAGCCCGCACCGAGGTCCAAAGGGCGATACAGACCTTGATCTTCTCCGCAGAAGAAGCGAAAAGGATAGGTGGTGAAGTTATCCCCATGGATGCCCATCCCAACGGAAAGGGAAAGGTGGGCTTTTATGTGCGAGAATCCGTTGGCATAGTATCCGCAATAACACCCTTTAACTTTCCCTTAAACCTTTCCATGCATAAGGTAGCTCCCGCTTTGGCTTGTGGTAATGGGGTTATACTAAAGCCTTCAGAGAGGACACCCTTGACACCTCTAATGCTCGGTGAAGCTCTATTAGAGGCGGGCATTCCACCAAAGGCTCTTAGCATACTACCGGGCTATGGCGATGTGGGTAAGGCTATGACTATCCATCCCGACGTAAGGGTGGTTTCCTTTACCGGTAGCAGAAAGGTTGGTGAGATAATAACAAGGCAGTCGGGCATAAAAAAGATAGTCCTTGAACTTGGCTCCAACTCGGCTATTGTGTTGCACAAGGATGGGGACCTTAAAAAAGCAGTTCAAAAGACTCTTCTCGGTGGCTTTGCCATCGCAGGTCAAGTTTGCATCTCGGTGCAAAGGGTTTTCGTCCATGAAGACCTCTTTAAGGAGTACTTAGAAGAGCTTGAAAAAGCGGTAAGTGGCTTAAAGGTGGGAGATCCCATGCAGGAGGATACAGACGTGGGTCCTATGATATCCACCTTGGAAGTGGAAAGGGTTCAAGAGTGGATAGATGAAGCCCTAAAAGAGGGTGCAAGGCTTATAACCGGTGGTGTTTCCTGTGGAGATAAGGTGTCTTCCGTGCTTACGCCTACCATAGTTTCTTTGGTTCCTCCCAACACAAGGCTTTTTAAAGAGGAAGCCTTTGCACCGGTGGTGGTGGTAAACCCTTACAGAGAAGTAGAAGAAGCCATAAGGCTTGTAAATGATTCCGAGTATGGTCTTCAGGTGGGCGTGTTCACAAGAGATATTAGCACCGCCTGGGAGTTTATAAAGGGCATAAAGGCAGGTGGGGTTCTTATAAACGAAGGTCCCAACTTCCGAGCGGATCATATGCCCTATGGCGGTGTGAAGTATTCGGGCATAGGAAGGGAAGGACCACGCTTTGCGGTGGAGGATTATACAGAGATAAAGATGGTAGTATTTGATTTAGATTATCCCAAAAATCCTATTTTGTAATTATTTGCAACTCTACGCCGAGATTAATGAGCTCCTACTGATAGTGGAGTATTCCTACCTACGGAAAAGCTACAAGTAAGTGATCCTCTCCCTCACTATTCTACTTGGAAATCCAAGAGTTTTAAAGTTTCCGCCTTTAGCTTTTCTTTGTTCTCCCAAGCCCAGTTTTGTAGTCCCCATAGACTTACCATAAACTCAAACCTACCAGCAAGTAGGTTATAATCTTTGACAAACATAGCCAATTCCTTTGCCTCTTCTTCAGACATACCCTTTAAAATCCTTTGTCCCATGTACCTTTCCAACCAAAACTTAACCTCTTCATCCCTTAGATTTATGCCAAAGGTATCTGCTCTTTCAAAGATCTCTCTTATGGTGGAAAGAGGGGATAGATCCCTCGTAGATAGGTAAAGCTTGGTCCTTAGATAGATTGCAACCCTATCCTTTAGCAGATCATAGCCATCAAACCTTTTGCCATGGGCGTAGTAAAGCAAGTTTTCAAAAAGTACCTCGTAATCCCTTTCAAACTCCGTATCCTCCTCAAAATACTTGATAGCCCACCCTCTTAAAAGCCAGTTAAAAAGAGGTTGGGGAAGTTTTTCTGGGTTAAAATCACGTAGATGCTCTACCTTTTCAAACTCTTCTCCTGTCTCTTCATCCCTTAGGTAAACCTTCCAAGGTTCAAAGCCTTCTACCTTGTAGTAAAACTTTCCTAAAAAGCCCTCCTGTGGAATTAGGTCTGATAGTTTAAGGGCTGTTATAGAAGTTATAAGGTCTTTTTCAAAAACCACCTGTGGCAAAACCAGTTTTTGAAAAACTCCCAAGCCGTTTCCATATACCTGAATATTGCTTGGTGCATAGGAAAGTATTTGAAGAAAGTTCTCTTCAAGCTCCTTGTTTCCTAAAAGGTCAAGGGCTCTCTTAGCAAAGAGAAGATTTTTAACAGCCTCTATACCTGATATTTCTGCAAAAAACCAGCCATCGGAAGAAAAGGCAAAGCTAACATACTTATATGCTTGTAGGATTTTTAGTATCTCCCTCTTTTCTTGTGGCGTGCAATTCCTTTTTAAATGTTTTTCAAAGTATTCTTCTTTTGAAGCTCCCATTATTATTTCCACAAAGTCAAAAAGGGCTCCTTTGGGGTCCTTGGTGTATTTCTCCAAGGTTTGAAAAAGTCTTTCCTTTACCTTAGACCTTAAAACTTCTAAGGCTTCTCTTAAGGGTTTTCTCCATTCTTGATGCCAATGGGCTTGCCCCCCTGTGGAGCATCCACAATTAGACCTCCATCTTTCCACTCCATGCTCACAGCTCCAAGAGGTAAATTCCTTTATATCTGTTTCGTCTTCTGGATATACAAGGTCAAGCAACTCTTCAAGGGTTGTTATATGGGGATGGTTTTCCAAAAGGTAGGCAAGGCCCATCTCTCCGAACTTTTTGTGATGGCCAAAGGTTTCACCATCTACCGCTATAAGGGTTAGCTTCTTTCTGTCTTTTGTGCTTCTTATGACTCCCTCCATATCATTTATAAGCTCTCCAAAGGCTATACCATGGGAGAGTTCTCCATCGTACACAAAGATGTCTATATGTCCCTCGGGAAGGTGGTGCCGTAGGTAGCTTTTTCTTTTCTTTACCTGATGGGGTGCCAATATAACATACCTTATTCCATGCTTTACAAGGAGGGAAAGGGTTTTTCTATCCATCGCAAGCTCGGGAAGCCAAAAGCCCCTAGGCTTTCTTCCAAAGACCTTTTCAAAGGCTTTTATACCCCAAACTATTTGAACTTCCCTGTCTTCCTCTGGGTCTAAGGGCAGTATGGTATGATTAAATCCGCTGGCAAGGGCATTTCTACCTGCTTCTTTTAGCCTTTGCACAAACCAAGGCTTTTCCCTCAAAAGCCAAGAAAGCAGGCTATAGGTAAAGTTAAAGCTTATCCTTTCATAGTTGTTGATTATTTTTATGATTTTTCTATCCCTCACATAGTGGGCATAGAGGTTTGGGAGATAAGACTCCCTAAATATCCTTTCGTTCCAATTTTCAAAGGGAAAGGCAGAGTCTTCTATGGGAATAAGTCCCAAATAGGGATTTTCCCTTGGTGGTTGGTGGAAATGACAATGCACGCACAAGAAATTCATAATTCTATGTAAGCACCCATTTTTTCAAACTTCCTTATTCTGTCTTCCACAAGCTCCTCTGGGCTTAGTTTTAGCAGTTCCCTTAAACCCTTCCTTAGAAAGTATTTGAGTATTCTTGCGCTTCTTTTTGGATCCCAGTGAGCACCACCAAAGGGCTCTGGTATTATGGCATCTATAACACCCAGCTGTAAAAGATCTTGGGAGGTAAGCTTTAAAGCCTTTGAAGCTTCCTTTACCTTGCTTTGATCTTTCCAAAGTATGGCGGCACATCCTTCTGGAGAGATAACAGAGTATATGGCGTTTTCCATCATAAAGACTCTGTTGGCAACGCCCAAAGCCAGGGCACCACCAGACCCCCCTTCGCCTATAACCACAGCCAAAGAGGGCACCTTCAAGTAGCCAAAGACGTAAAGACTTTGAGCTATGGCTTGGGATTGTCCCCTTTCTTCCGCACCAATACCCGGATAAGCCCCCGGTGTATCTATAAAAGTTATCAAAGGCATATTATACTTTTCCGCCAGCTTTGCTATCCTTGTAGCTTTCCTGTATCCTTCTGGATGGGGCATGCCGAAGTTTCTTTCCATCTTCTCCTTTGTGCTTTTTCCTTTTTCTTGTCCTATTATGGCTATGGGCATATTATCAAGGTAGCCAAAGCCCGCTATTATAGATTTATCCTCTCCAAAACACCTATCTCCGTGCAGCTCTAAAAAGTTTTTAAAAATAAGTTTTATGTAGTCCATGGTGTGGGGTCTTTGGGGATGTCTTGCAAGAAGCACTTTCTCCCAAGGGTCAAGCTCCGAGTATATCTCCTTACTCTTTTTTTTAAACTCCCTTTGAAGCCTTCTTAGTTCCTTCTCCTTATCCTTCTCCCCAAGACTGTATAACCTTTTTAACTGTTCTACCTTTTGATATATTTCGTAGAGTTCCTTTTCAAATTCTAAGTACATCAAGAAAAGATTATAACATGGTAGGCGCGGGCGGATTCGAACCGCCGACCTCTGGCGTGTCGGGCCAGCGCTCTGCCAACTGAGCTACGCGCCTTTGTTATAATTATAACATGCTTTTTGTACTTTCCGCTCCATCGGGTGCAGGCAAGACCACAGTAGCCGAAAGGCTTTTAAAGGTCTGTTCCAACATTAAAAGGGTAATAACCGCCACAACAAGGCAAAGAAGAGAGGGCGAAATCCACGGAGTGGATTACATCTTTATGGAACCTTCCCAATTTAAGCTAAGGATAGAAGAGGGTTATTTCCTTGAGTATGCAGAGGTTTATGGAAACTACTATGGAACGCCAAAGGATCAAGTTCTAAAAAACGAAGAGGAGGGCATAGATTCCCTTTTGGTCATAGACATTCAAGGGGCTAAGAAGGTAAAGGAATCTTACAAGGATTGCGTACTTATCTTTTTGATGCCACCAAGCCTTGAAGAGTTAAAAAGAAGGCTTTTAAACAGGGGCTATGGCACAGAAAACCTTGAGAAAAGGCTAAAAAAAGCAGAAGAGGAAATAGCCTGTTCCAAATACTTTGATTACATAGTGGTAAATGAATTCATAGACAAAACGGTGGAAGCCCTTTGTAATATAATTAATGCCCAAAGGTACACAAAGGATAACTTCCTTAAAAGACTTCCCCTTTCCGACAAGGAGATGATTAGGGTTATAAAAGAGGTTAAGTGTGAAACCTTTAATCCTTAAAAATATAAACTTAGCTCCCTATACCACTATAAGGATAGGGGGAAGTGCCAAGTACTTTTGCCAGCCTAAGAGCTTGGAAGAGTTAAGGGGGGT
>JBKBRK010000075.1:0-6654 GCA_046292245.1 Aquificaceae bacterium | reverse complement strand
GATACCTCGTGCATACTCACGCAATTACCTATGATTAATTTATGATGAGTAAGCTTTTTATCATTTTAACACCTTCCCTGTTTTGTAGTAAAAAATATAAAGGTCAAGCTCTGCTTGAGATATGCCGAGTTTTTGGCATATGTTTTGGAGTTTTTCCTCTGCGGTTAGGTATATCTTCCTTGTTAAGGTTTTATAATCGGGCAAAAGCCCCTTTTCTTTTAGATATCTGAATATGTGCCTATCCACTATGGCGACCTCTTCAAAGCCTATGTTTCTCAAAAAGTGGGAAGCTTCTTTTAAACCAAAGCCTTCCACCTTATACTTGGAATAGCTATCACTGAGAAGCTCTCTCATTTCCCTTCCATTCTTTGAACTCTTCAAAAGCTCTAAAACCTGATCAAATTTCTCTCTTGCCTTTAATATCCTTTCTGCCCTTTGGCGGGCAAACCTGTGCCCTGCGGAGGAAATATCTTTTTCCAAATCTTCCAAGCTCATATTTTTAAAGCCCTCTATACCTATGCTACTTTGAAGCTTTATGCCCAAAAGAGCGGAGGAATTGGCGGTAAGTAGGCAAAAACAAAGTTCTGAAAAAAGGTCCGCCTCATAAACATAATTGGCATAGGGTCTAAGGTCAAAGGTTGTTCTACCCTCTTCTCCAAGCCTTTTAAACTCTAAAAGCCTTCTTTTTACATGATCTCCTATTTTTTCTTTAAGGGCAATTAGCTCTTCAAACACTACACACCTCTCTTATAAGTTCTTGGGAAGCCTTTAAGGTGTTTTGGTCAATCCTCCCCATAAGCCTTGCTATCTCCTTTAGCCTTTCCTCACCTTTTAGCTCCATAACTTTTATAAGGGGTATATCTTGGATGAACTCCTTCCTTGTGGTGAAGTGTTTGTCTGCGGCGCTGGCTATGGCAGGAGAGTGAGTTATAAGGATAAGCTGTGTATTTCTTGAAAGCTCCCTTAGGAGTTTGGCAAGCCTTATGGAGGTTATACCGCTTATGCCCGTGTCTATCTCATCCAATACATAAGTTTGTGCCGGTGGAGATAGCATAAAAAGGGCAAGGGATAGCCTTGAGATCTCACCGCCGGAGGCCACCTCCCATATATCCCTTTCCTCTTTACCATAAGAAGAAAAGAGAAATCTTATCTGTTCCTTTCCATACCTTCCCCTTTTTTCCTCAAAGCTCACCTTAAAAACAGCCCTCTCAAGCCCCATACTTTCCAAATATCCTTTTACCCTTTTTTCAAACTCTTCCTTTCCCTCTAATCTCTTTTGGCTTAACAGGTGATATAGCCTTCCCAACTCTTCTTCTTTTTCCTTTAACTCCTCTTGTAAAGTTTCTGGATCTTCTTCCCTTTCAAGGCTTGAAAGCTCCTCTCTAAGCTTGCCCATATAATCCCAGATTTCCTCGTAGCTTCTGCCATATTTCCTTTCCAGCCTTTGTACCTTGTAAATCTTTGAGTTCAAAAGGTCAAGCTCCTCTTGACTGTAAGACAAAACCATACCCTCCAAAGACCTTTCCATATCCCTTAGGTTTTCCCCTATAACTTCAAGGCTTTCAAGCGTTTCCCCTACATCCTTAAAAGCAGAAAGCTCCCTAAGGGCTCTATAAGTGGTCTTTATCCCTTCCAAGGAAGTGGACAATCCCGATAGGGCTTGAGAAAGCCAAAGATTTAATTTTTCCGCCAAGTTTATCTCCTCAAGCCTTTTCTTTGCCTTTTTATACTCCTCTGGAGTTAGCCCCACCTCTTCTATCTCTTTTATATCCTCCTCTATTATCCTTTTCCTTATCTCCCTTTCAAGCCTTTTCTCCCTTAGGTTTCTTATCCTTTGGTCAAGCTCTACAACCTCTTGGTATAACCTTTCCACCTTAGCCCTAAGGTCAAGAACCCCCAAAAACCTATCATAAACATCCCTTTGAAAGTCAAGCCTTGTTATCTTCGTCCTGTCGTTTTGTCCCTGAAGTAAAACATAAGAAGACAAAATTTCTTCCACAACCCTTTTGTTGCTTCCCCTGCCATTTAGGTAATATCTACTTCTGCCTTTGTTTACTTCCCTCCTCAAAAGGATGCTCTCGCCCTCCATAAAAATCTCTGCCTCTACGCATGTACCTTCTGGATAGCTTCCCTCCTCTCCCATAAGAAACATAAGGGAAGAAATTGCCAAAGATTTACCCGTGCCCGTCTCCCCAGTGATCACATTAAGCCCTTTGTCAAAGTATACCTCTTCGCCCTTTATAAAGTAAAAGTCCTCAAGGGATAGTCTAATCAACATCTATGCTTATACCAAGACTAAAAATCTTCTCTTCTACTGCCCGAGCATCCTCATCAAGCCCTATCTTTTTGTAGAGCTTGTAAGCCTTTACCAAATGATTTTTGCTTTGCTTTTTGTTGCCCATTTCCAAGTAAAGATCCCCCAAGCATTCGTGGGCAAGGGCTTCTAAAGGCTTATTCTTTACATTCTTGGCAACATCCAAACCAGACAACAGGCTTTTTTCCGTAAGGTCGTACTTCTTCAATTCACGATAAGTGTCTCCTATGTTCAAAAGGCTCATACTTATGCCATAGTGGTCTTTTGCCTTTTGCGAAATCTCAAGGGCTTTTTGGAGGTACTCAAGGGCTTTTTCAAAACCTTTCATGTCCGAGTATATTATGGCTATGTTGTTATATATGTTTCCAGCCTTTTCCTCGGGCATTATACTTAGTGCCATGTGGAGAAGTTCAAGGGCTTTTTCCTGCTCCTCTATACCTGCATAGACTTCTGCCAGAGCCACCAGTGCTTCCGCCATGCCCTCCATGTCCCCCATCAACTGGCTTAGGGACAACTGCTTTGTGTAGTAATCTAAAGCCTTTTCCACCTTTCCCGTAAGCAAATAGGCACGCCCCAAAAGATTAGAAACATCACGATGCTCATCCAACTCTATAGCCAATTTTTCCGCTTTTCGCAGATGCTTAAGAGCTTGCTTTAATTCCCCCATTTCCAAATAAGCCCTTCCAAGGCAGAGTATAGCATCAAAGTTATCTGGATACCTTTTTACCACTTCCAATGCCACCTTTATAGCCTTTTCGTACTCTCCAAGGTTTAAAAGTTCAAAACACTTCCTAACCATAGAATATTTAAAATAACACCCTTCTCACGTTTTTTTCCAGAACCTGCAGCATATACTCAAACTTTTTGTCGCCAAGCCTTTTCTCTTCTACCCTTTTTATTGCGTAAAGAGCATAGGTGTGGTCGCTTTTACCAAAAAGTTTGGCTATCTCCAAGTAGGACATGTTAAGTAAGGTCTTGCAAAAGTACATGGCGATCTGTTTGGCGGTGCTTATCCTTCTTTCCTTAGTATCCTTCCTTAGGTCTTCTACCCTTAGGTTAAAGTGTCTTGCCACTAAGAATAGAAGCTTTTCCTCCTTTCTTTCCCTTTTTGGTTCCTCCTTTATACCCGTTAGTTTTATGGTCTTTATAAAGCCCTCAATCTCCCTAACGCTAAAGCCTGTGTTTTCCATCACATAATCCACATACCTTTTATCCACAGGAAGACCAAAGAGTAAAAGTTTATGCTTTACTATGGAAAGCTTTGTATCTTCGTCAAGGCCTATTTCCAACAAAAGACCGCTGGAAAACCTACTTAAAAGCCTTTGGGAGATATCTTCTATGTCCTTTGGATGTCTGTCGCTTACAAAAACTATCTGCCTTTCCTTTGCCTGAAGCCCTTCAAAGATCCTAAAAAGTTCCACCTGAGTTCTCTCCTTGCCCGATAGGAATTGAACATCATCAAGGAGAAGAATATCCACCTTTGAGTAATATCCCCTTAACTCTTCTATGTTTCCCTTTTTTAGGCTTTTTATCAATTCCTCGGAAAAATCGTTGGCTTGTCTATACAAAACCTTATAGCCAAGGCTTTTAGCCCTGTTGCCTATGGCGTGCAAAAGATGGGTCTTTCCAAGGCCCACGCCACCGTATATAAAAAGGGGGCTGTATATACCGGGAGATTTAGATACTTCATAGCATACCTTGTAGGCAAGCTCGTTGGATTTACCCACTACAAAGTTTTCAAAGCTGTATTTCTCCAAAAGCCCATCCTTTACACTTTCCCTTTTTTCCTCTTCCTTTGACTTTACCAAGATCTCCTTTTGGTAATCGGAAAGCCGTGCCCTTATGTACTCAAGCACCCACCTTTTTTGCTCCAAGGTGGGGGTAATAATAAGTACTCGGTTGGGCGTTTCCTCTATAAGGAACTGCCTAAAAAGTCCCACCGCAAACCTGTCCCTGTTTTCCAAAAACAACAAAAAGTCCCTCATGGCTCTTTTTCTTTTTTTGTTATCTTCTATCATAAACCAAAGGGCATTGACCCTCCAAGTTGAAAAAAGCCCATAGAGAAAGCTCTTAGGCTTGGTTAGCCTAAGTATGTGTTCTTTTGAAGCTATTCAAAAAGGCTTAAAAACCTACTCTCTTCTAATCTTGGAATATTTAGGATCTTTAAGCTTTCTCTTAGGTGTTCCACCTTGCTCATTCCTACCAAGGTTGTACCCACTCTGGGCGTACTCAACACAAACTGAGGACTCAGGGTGTTTCAAAAATAGCCCCTTTCACAGGCTACCGCCCCCTGTAGCAGGAGCTAATGCCCATACTGGGTCTCCCCACGAGCCCCGAAAGAGTTTTTCTTTAAGGTTAGCCTTTTGTAAGCTTTCCAGTTAATGTGTCTTTTCTTTAGCTTTTCAATCGGCAAATAACCATCTTCTCATAAGGTCTTTTAGTAGGGCTAAATCTCTGTTGCTAAAGAAAATGAGTTTAGAACACAAAGTTATTTTGCCTAATCTCTTATTATTTTAGCATAGGGACGGATTTTTGAAACATCCTCAAGCCTACACGCACAAAACCTCCGGCTTTGGAAATCCGTTAAACTCTGATGCATAAACGGTGGTGTAGGCACCTGCGGAAAGGATATAAAGATAATCACCCACCTCTGGTTCGGGCAAAGGCACCCTTCGGGCTACCACATCCATACTATCGCAAGATATACCCCCTATGGTCCATTCCTTTAAATTCCCTTCCCTATCCAAATAAAAGGGGTACCTTATGCCGCCCAAAGCTTCTGCAAGCCCGTTAAAGACACCCGTATCTATATACAGCCAGTTTTCATCTCCCCTCTTTGCCTTTCCTATAACTCTACATACCATTATGCCCTGATCCCCCACTATTCCTCTACCGGGCTCTATCTGAAGCTCATGGGGAAAAGAGGGCATAAACTTCTGAAGAAGCCCCTTTACATAGTAGGCTATGTCCTCTATCCTAAGGGCTTCGTAGGTGTATTTTACCGGTATGCCACCACCAAGGTTTAACATCTGAAGCCTTAGGCCCCTTTGTTTTGCCCTTTGCCATAGCTCGCTTGTCTTTTTTATGCCAATAAGCCAGTTTCTAAAGTTGTTGCACTGAGATCCCACATGAAAGGTAAGCCCGTAGGGAACGAGCCCCTTATCTTGGGCATACTCCAAGATATCCAAAGCGGTATCCACATCCACTCCAAACTTCTTTGAAAGAGGCCAGTCGCTACCTTCATTGGGTACCACAAGCCTTACATAAACCCTTGACCTTGGAGCGATCTCTGAGATCTTATCCACCTCTGTAAAGGAATCCACCACAAACCTATTTACACCAGATCTGTAGCAATTGTCTATAAATTCCAAGGGTTTTATAGGATTGCTGGATATGACCCTATCACCCTTTACGCCAAGCTCTAAAACCTTTTGAATTTCCTGAGAAGAGGCTATTTCAAAACCACAGCCAAGCTCCGCCAAAGTCTTCAATATGTCTTTGTGGTCGTTTGCCTTTACTGCGTAATAAACCTTAAACTGAGAAAAGTGGTACTTTACCTCCAAATAGCGACTCTTTATGCCTTGGAGGTCTATTATCAAAAGCGGAGTTTTTTCTGGCTTGATGTAAGGGCTTAGATGTTTCCTTTCTGTTAGGAAGTCTTTGAAGTACCTTTTTGCAAACTCGTACTGGATACTTAAGGGCTCTATGGTCTCCTTTAGCATTATGGCATATAATATATTCCTAACGGCCCGTAGCTCAACTGGATAGAGCGTGGGACTACGGATCCCAAGGTTGCGGGTTCGACTCCCGCCGGGCTGGTTTTCATTGGGTTTTCACAAAAAATATCTTATAATTATCCTTAAAATAAAGCAAGGAGGTAAAGCCATGAGAAAAGCACTGCTTGGCAGTATCCTTTTAACGGGCTTGGTCTTTGCCCAGCCAAAGATAGAAGTCAAAGATGCATGGGTGAGAGAAGTGCCGCCAACCTCTAAGATGTCTGCCGCCTATATGGTAATAGAAAATAAGGGAAGCGAAGCAGACAAGCTAATAGACGCCAACAACAACGCATCCCAAATAACGGAAATCCACGAAACGGTAGAGGGAAAGATGAGAAGGGTTAAAGCCCTTGAAATTCCAGCGGGCTCAAAGGTAGAGTTAAAGCCCGGTGGCTATCATATAATGCTTATAAACCTCAACAAGCCTTTAAAGGAAGGGGAAAAGGTAGAGATAACCCTTAAGTTTGAAAAATCTGGAGAGATAAAGGTAGACGCTCCTGTAAAAAAGGGTATGGGCGGTATGCACCACCATCACAAATACTAATCCCCTAAGGGGCAGGGCTT
>JBKBRK010000074.1:0-6674 GCA_046292245.1 Aquificaceae bacterium | reverse complement strand
AGGTTGTCTTTAAGGCAACAAGCCTTTTAAAGCCCTCTTCCTTTGAAACAAAAAAGATGCCAGTGATCCTATACAGAGATGCCTCCGCCATGCTTTTGGAAGCCTATAGTCCCATATTCCTTGGCGATTCCCTGGTTAAAGGAAAGACCTTTTTAAAGGATAAAAAGGAGCAAAAGGTTTTCTCGGAAAAACTCACCCTTTTGGACGATGGCACAATGCAGGGGGGTTTTATGAGCTTTCCAGTAGATGCAGAGGGTTATCCAACCCAAAAGAATGTACTTGTGAAAGATGGTGTTTTTCAAGGCTTTTTGCATAGTACCTATAGCGCCACAAAGTCAAAAGAAAAGCCAACGGGAAACTCCATAAGGGAAAGCTTTAAAAGTTTGCCCTCCTCTGGTATAACAAACCTATACATCCAACCGGGGAATGTAAGCCTTGAAGATATGCTTAAAGATCATTCAGAAGTACTTTTGATAACGGAGCTTATGGGTCTTCACACAGTAGATCCCGTATCTGGCGACTTTTCTTTGGGAGCCTCTGGTGTAATATATAATAAAGGGAAAAGGTCTATGAGTGTAAGGGGGGTGGTTATAGGAGGTAATATAAGAGACCTATGGGGGTCTATAGTGGAGGTGGGCAAAGACTTAAGATTTTATGGCAATGTGGGCTCATCCTCTTTATACATAAAAGAGCTTACCGTTGGAGGATAGCATGCTTTGGAGGATAGCTTTACTAATATTCGGTTTTATCCTCTTCTTTTTGGGGCAGTGGGTAGCTTTTGAGATTTATTCCTTTAATAAGCTAAGGAGAATAGATGAGAACATATCCGCCTTTATCTATGGCTTACACAGAGGGGAAAATTCCATAAAGATACTATACCCATCGGAAAATGTCTTTGTCCTATCCACAAGGGAAGGCAAGCTTATAACATCAAACAATGCCCTAACAAGCCCCTTAAACACACAAGACTTTACCTACGCTAATTATAGCAAAGAGGGGATGCAAGTTTCCACATACACAAAAAAAATAACACTGGGAGAATACCTTGCCACCTTCTTTGAAAACCCTTTAGCCTTTGGCATATCCCTTTCTGGATTGGTGGTGTTTGTAATGGGCTTGGCTTTGATCTCCCTTGGGGCTAAAACTTCTCCAGAAACATCCCAAGAGAGTCTCCAGCAAAAAGAAGATCTCATAAATAAACTAAAAGCTTTGAGGATATCTTTGGCTATGGGCGAGGTTATACCAAAGGAAAGCTTGGAAGAAGCAAAAAAGATAGTTGATAGCATCATAAAAAAGTATTCAGGGTAAAAATTTTAGTCGGACGATTTTAGGAACTCATTGACATATAAGAGATCTTTAGCGTATAAGTGTGAAAATTTTTGAAATTATTTCATAGCGTACGCTGGGTGAATAACTGTATTTAGGGTAATTCACAATTGCCCCTTTTGTCATAGACAGCACTGGGATAAAGGTGTATGGGGATGGAGAGTGAAAGCCTTCAAGCATGGCAGGGAGAAGAGAACCAAATGGATAAAGACGCACTTAGGCGTAGATGCTTAGACAGTGCAGATACAGGCTGTAGAGATAACTGGTAAAAAAGTTCATGATAGCAAGGTGGTTAAGAACTTGTTAGGGCAAAGGGAAGGGTGTTCTTAGGTATGGCGCTATCTGCGCTCTTTTCTAAGGGGATGCGTGTGCAATATGTTGAAAGTCTTTTTATGCACCAAAGGCGATTTACATCATAAACTTTTGCCTCCCTTTTTTAAAAGTGCTAAAATAAAAGCATGGAGTATGTGGGAATACTATTATTTTTTCTAATAGCTCTCTTTGTTGGCTTTGCTTTTAGTTTTCTTAACGACCTTTTGGGTCCCAAAACCAAGGAAAAGATGGAAGGCTATCCCTATGAGTGTGGAGTTCCCCTATATGATCCAGAGGCAAGGAGTGTTTTTAAACAAGGTTATTATCTGCTTGGTATATCCCTTATCCTTTTTGATATAGAGGTTGCCTTTCTCTTCCCTTGGGTGGTAGTTTTTGAAGAGGTAGGGCTTTATGGATTAGTGGGAGCCCTTGTTTTTATCTTTATTCTTACTCTTGGGCTTGTCTATGAGTGGAGAAAGGGGGCCCTAAGGTGGCAGTTCTAAACTATATTTTTGTTAAGGAGGTGAAAGAATGGCAATGCTCAATTCCAATGGCTTTGTTTTAACTACAGTAGATGAGCTTTTGAGCTGGGGAAGGCGTAATGCCCTTTGGCCCCTTACCATAGGACTTGCCTGTTGTGCTATAGAAATGATGCATGCGGCCGCTTCAAGGTTTGACCTTGACAGGCTTGGTGTTATCTTTAGAGCCTCTCCAAGGCAGGCAGACCTTTTGATAGTTGCAGGTACGGTGGTTAATAAGGTGGCTCCCATGCTTAAACTCCTCTGGGAACAGATGCCAGACCCTAAATGGTGTATAACCATGGGCGGTTGTGCTTCCGCGGGAGGTCCTTTCCCCACCTATTCAACCTTGCAAGGTATGGATAGGATAATACCCGTGGATGTTTATATACCGGGCTGTCCTCCCCATCCTCAGGGTCTTTTATATGGAATACTACAGCTTCAAAAGAAGATAAAGGAAAAGGGCGTTAAAAAGTACGACAAAGCCTTTGAAGAGTTTAGAAGGGATATAGAGCGTCAAGGTAGGGAAATAAGCGTGTGAGGTAGGCTATGCCCTGGATGAACAGAATAACCGCAGACCGCATAAAGTTTGAGTTCAAGGATGTGGAGATAGAATTTACCAAACACACCACAAACCTGCATGTAAGCAAGGAAAGGCTAATAGATTTGCTTAAACATCTAAAGGAAAAAGAGGGATACAGGCATTTTATAGACCATACCTGCATAGACTTCCCAGATAAAAAAGAGAGATTTCAAGGCATTTACATCCTTTATAACCCCGATACCAATGAAAGGGTAATAGTGAAGACTTGGGCAAAGGATGGTAAGCTACCCTCTGTTGAAAAGCTTTGGCAATGTGCCCGATGGTCCGAGAGGGAAGCTTACGACATGTTTGGTGTGGAGTATGAGGGACACGAAAACCTCCGAAGGATGTTCATGTGGGAAGGCTATCCCCACTATCCCTTGCGTAAAGACTTTCCCTTGGGTGGCTTTCCAGAGGTAGAGCTTCCCTCCCTTACAGAGCTGTACGCAGGTAGAGCAGAGCCTCCAAGCCATGACTATGAGGTCGTACATACCAAAATCCCAACCCTTGAAGATCTTGAAAGGACAGAAAAAGCAAGGCTTCAAAAGAAGGCACAGCTTGTTTTAAACTGGGGACCTTTACATCCGGGGACTCATGGTACCATATGGTTTCTCTTTGACCTTGATGGCGAAAGGGTAGTCCAATCGGATGTGATCCTTGGGCAACTTCATAGAGGAATGGAAAAGATAGCGGAGAACATCTATTACTTCCAGTTTTTACCCTACACAGACCGTATGGATTACATATCCGCCATATGCAATGAACTTTCTTATGCGACCGCTGTTGAAAAGCTTTTGGAGGTAGAGATTCCAGAAAAGGCACGCTACATAAGAACTATGTTCGCAGAATTACAGAGGATAAACTCCCACCTTTTGTGGCTTGGCACAGGAGCCTTGGACTTGGGAGCTTTAACTGTATTCTTGTACGCCTTTAGAGAAAGAGAAAAGATAATGGACATTATAGAAGGTAATGCGGGTTTTAGGCTTACTTCTGCCTTTCTTAGGATAGGTGGAGTGCATTATGACCTTGCAGAGGGCACCTTGGATGTTATAAAGGCTTTTGTAAGGGACTTTCCTAACAGACTAAGGGAGTATCATAATCTCCTTACAAGGAACCGCATATGGCTAAGAAGGACAAAGGATATAGGAGTGATAAGTAGGGAAGATGTGTTTAACTACGGACTTACAGGACCAGTGGCAAGGGGCTCTGGTGTGCCTTACGACATTAGAAGGTTGGAGCCTTACGCTGCTTACGATGAGGTAGAGTTTGACATTCCCGTGGGAGAAGTAGGGGATGTGTATGATAGGTACTTGGTGCGTATGGAGGAAATGGTCCAAAGCCTTAGGATAATAGAGCAGTGTGTGGCAAAGCTTGAGAAACTTCCAAAGTCTGCCCCTTATATAAACAAAGAACACCCTGCCGTTATGTCTCCAAAAGAAGAGGTTTTTAACGCCCTTGAGGATATGGTTAAAAACTTCCGCATTGTGGTTCACGGAGAACCCGCTCCACCGGGAGAGGTCTATTCCAGCGGCGAAAATCCAAGGGGAGAGCTTGGCTTTTATATATACTCGGTGGGTGGTTCAAAGCCCTACAGGCTTAGAATAAGGTCGGGAGCCCTTTATAACCTTTCCATCTTTCCAGAGCTTATAAAAGATGGCAGTATTGCGGACGCTATAGCCCTTTTGGGCAGCATTGACCCCGTGGTAGGAGAAATGGATAGATAAGGAGGTCATAGATGGAGCTCTGGCTTTCTGTTTTGATAACCCTTGTAAAAATCCTTGTGGTGCTTGGAGTTTTTCTCGGCATCGGTGCCTATCTTACATGGTTTGAAAGAAAGCTTGCAGGTCATATTCAGGCACGTATGGGACCAAAGCTTGTGGGACCTTTTGGTCTATTGCAGCCCCTTGCAGACGGCATAAAACTTTTAACCAAGGAATCTATAATTCCCCAAAATGCGGACAAATTTGTTTATTATTTGGCTGTGGTGATGGCAGTGGCTCCCGCTTTGCTTTTGTTTTCTGTAATACCCTTTGGACCCAGTTTTACCTTGTTTGGTTATGAGATAAAGCCTATAATATCCGATGTCAATATAGCTCTCCTTTTGGTCTTTGCCTTTGGATCTTTGGTAGTTTATGGTACCATCTTTTCAGGATGGGCTTCCAACTCCAAGTACGCCTTTCTTGGATCCCTCAGAAAGTCTGCGGTGGTTATCTCTTATGAGGTGGTGCTTGGTTTTTCCGTTCTTGGCGTTATCCTTCTGGCGGGAACCATGAGTACAACAGGAATAGTACAGGCTCAGATAGAAAGGGGAGTTTGGTTTATTGTTTATCAACCGGTAGCTTTTATTCTATATCTTTTCTGTATGCTGGCAGAGTCGGGCAGAGTTCCCTTTGACATCCAAGAGGCGGAGGCGGAACTTGTTACAGGCTATAACGTGGAATATGGTGGTATGAGGTTTGGTGTTTTTCCTTTGGCAGAATGGTATTTGAATGTTATGGCTCTTTCCGCTATTGCTGTGGTGCTTTTCTTGGGTGGATGGTCTGGACCTAACATCCTTGGACCTTTATCCCCTTACCTTTGGTTTTTGATAAAGATGTTTGGTCTTGTCTTTTTTGTTCTATGGCTTCATTGGACCTTGCCAAGGTTTCAGGCAAAGGATATAACAGAGATAGGCTGGAAGATAATGCTGCCCATATCCATAGTTAACGTGGTGATAACGGCTATCTTGGCATATATTTTGTAAGGGCGGAGCATATCATGGATTTGGAGGAGTTAAAGGAGAGCCTTTAAATCAAAGTAAGGAGGTAAAAGATGTATAGAAGTGATAAGGTTAAGAAGGGTATAGAAAGGGCGCCCCATAGGGCGCTTCTTAGAGCTTGCGGGCTTTCGGAAGAGGATTTTGATAAACCCCTTATTGGTATAGCCAATTCCTACACAGACATAATTCCCGGTCATGTGCACCTTAGGGAATTTGTCCAGCCCATAAAGGAAGAAGTCAGAAAGGCGGGCGGTGTTCCCATAGAGTTCAATGTGATAGGTGTGGATGATGGTATAGCTATGGGGCACTACGGAATGCATTACTCTCTTCCATCAAGGGAGCTTATAGCGGATTGTATAGAGACAGTAGTGGAAGCTCATCAGCTTGATGCTCTTATATGCATACCTAACTGCGACAAGATAGTCCCCGGTATGCTTATGGCGGTGGCAAGGTTAAACATCCCAGCCATTTTTATAAGCGGTGGTCCCATGTTGGCGGGAGAGGTAAATGGGAAAAAAGTGGACCTTATAAGCGTCTTTGAGGGCATAGGTAAGGTAAAGACGGGAGCTATAACAGAGAAGGAATTAAAGGTCATAGAGGAGCATGCTTGCCCCACATGCGGTAGTTGCTCGGGTATGTTTACCGCCAATTCTATGAACTGTATAACGGAAGTTTTGGGTATGGGACTTCCGGGAAACGGCACCATACCTGCAATAGACCCAAGGAGAGAAGTCCTTGCAAGAAGGGCAGCAAGGCAGATTATGGAGCTTCTAAAAAGAGATATAAAACCAAGGGATATATTAACCCAAGAGGCCTTTGACAATGCCTTTGCAGTGGATATAGCTATGGGAGGCTCTTCCAACACCATCCTGCACCTTTTGGCAATAGCCAGAGAGGCTGGCATAGATTACGACCTTGCACGTATCAACGAAATATCAAAAAGAACACCCAATATATGCAAAATATCTCCCGCTTCCCACTATCACATACAAGACTTGGATAATGTAGGGGGCATACCCACCCTTCTAAAAGAGCTTATAAGGGGCGGCTATCTTCCCCATCCTGATAAGCTAACGGTAAGCCTAAAAACCCTGAGGGAAATAGCGGAAGAAGCTCCGCCCGCCGATGGGGAAGTGATAAGAAGGATAGAAGATCCCTATTCAAGGGAAGGTGGTAT
>JBKBRK010000073.1:0-6746 GCA_046292245.1 Aquificaceae bacterium | reverse complement strand
ACTTTGAAGCTGGGCGTGGCTGGGATTTTTCTTTGGATCTCTGTGTTTTTGGCTTACGCATCTATGTATGATTATGTGATAAGGTACCTAAAACACCAAACCAATAAGTTATAATCCTGAAATACCTGAATTTTAAATTTTTGTGATGGTCAATTATCTGCCCCAGCGTTTTGTTTATGGACTTGCCCATTAGCTTCTTAGGATAGGAATGTTAAAAAGCCCCCTTTATAGATTTATTCACCAAAGCCCTCTAACCCTACGAAGGATAATTTCCCACTCGGCGTATGCATATAGTATAATCCTTTCCTTATGAAGGACATAGGTCAGTACAATCACAAGGAAATAGAGGAAAGGCACAGGAAAAAGTGGTTAGAAAAAGCCATCTATTCAGCAAAGGAAACATCCAAGGATAATAGATTTTCTGTGGTAATACCTCCACCCAATGTGACGGGCTCTTTGCATATGGGGCATGCTTTAAATGCTACTCTTCAGGATATTCTCTGCAGATGGCAGAGGATGCTTGGTAAGGATGTGGTTTGGGTGCCGGGCTTTGACCATGCTGGCATAGCAACCCAGTACGTGGTGGATAGACAGCTTCAGGAAAAGGGCATAAACAGATTAGACCTTGGAAGGGAGGAGTTTTTGAAAAAGGTGTGGGAATGGGTGCCCCTTTCAAGGAAGGCTATAAGGGAACAGTTTGAAAAGCTTGGAGTTAGTGTAGATTGGAATAGGGAAAGGTTTACCCTTGATGAGGGCTTTTCAAGGGCTGTAAGGCACGCCTTTGGAAGGCTTTACGAAGAAGGGCTTATATACCGTGGAGAGTACATGGTAAGCTGGTGTCCCAAAGACCTTACAGCCCTCTCCGATTTAGAGGTAGAACACGAAGAGGAAGAAGGAAAACTCTATTTCATAAAATACCCCTTAGAAGATGGTTCTGGTTATATAACCGTTGCTACTACAAGGCCCGAGACTATGTTGGGAGATACTGCAGTTGCGGTGCATCCAGAGGACGAAAGATACAAGGGACTAATAGGTAAAAGGCTAAAATTACCACTCGTTGATTGGAAAAGGAAAGCTATGGACGGCTCTGAGGTGGATAACCTAATACCCATAATAGCCGATGAAAGGGTAAAAAAAGAGTTTGGTACAGGTGCTGTAAAGATCACCCCAGCCCATGACCCCTTGGACTTTGAAATAGGTAAAGCCCATAACTTGCCCTTTGTGCAGGTTATAGATCAGTTTGGTAGTATGAAGGAAAACAGCGGCGAGTTTGCAGGTATTGATAGATACACGGCAAGGAAGAAAATAGTGGAAAGACTTGAAGAGCTGAACCTTTTGGAAAAGGTAGAGAACCACAGGCATGCAGTAGGTAAATGCTATCGCTGTAAGACGGTACTTGAGCCTATGGTATCCAACCAATGGTTTGTAAAGGTTTCCGACCCTCGCATCAAAGAAGAAGCCCTAAGGGTGGTAAAGGAAGGGCTAATAAAGTTTGTACCAGAAGGTTGGTCAAAGGTTTATATACAATGGATAGAAAACTTAAGAGATTGGTGTATTTCTCGCCAAATATGGTGGGGGCACAGAATACCTGTATGGTACTGCAAAGATTGTTCCCATGAAAATGTCTTTACCGATGAAGACTTTGACAGAGTTTATGATAAGCTGATCTTTAACCTTATAGCAGATGGTAAGATAGGACAGGAATTTACCCCCGAAGAAGTGGCACAGCATCTAAATTCCCCATCTTTCGTGCATCCCAATATCTCCGTATTAGACTTTTACAAAAAGTTTGCCTTTCATAAGTATCACTCCACTCAGGTAGATGCCAACTCTCTAAGGCTTTTCTTTACCCAGGATCTAAATCCCATGGCTATACTTACCCAGAAGGAAAGTAGGTATAAATACGATCCCAATAGGAAGGTTTTTAAGTTTATTCTCAGATGTAAAAGGTGTGGTTCCGAAAGGCTAAGACAAGAAAGTGATGTCTTGGATACTTGGTTTTCCTCTGCCCTTTGGCCCTTTGGAGTTTTTGGATGGCCAGAGGAGACAGAAGACCTAAAAAAACTCTATCCAACAGACCTTTTGGTGACAGGTTTTGATATCATCTTTTTCTGGGTTGCCCGTATGGTTATGATGGGCACCCATTTTATGAAGGATATACCCTTTAGGGGTGTTTACATACATGCCCTGGTGAGGGATGAGAAAGGGCAGAAGATGTCCAAAACAAAGGGAAACGTGATAGACCCCCTTGATATTATAGAGAACTACGGGGCTGATGCCCTAAGATTTACCCTTGCTATACTAACCCAGCAAGGAAGGGACATAAAGCTCTCCGAAAAGCGTTTTGAAGGTTATAAGCACTTTGCCAACAAACTTTGGAATGCAGGAAGGTTTATACTGATAAACTTAGAGGAAGACCTACTTGCTAATCTACCCTACGGAGCGCCACCAAGAGTTGAAGACCTTTGGATTATAACAAAGCTTAACAGAACCATAGAAAAGGTAAATAGAGCCCTTGAAGAGTATGAGTACTCAGAAGCGGCAAGGGAGTTATACGAATTTATCTGGAGTGAGTTTTGCGATTGGTACATAGAGTTTTCCAAGCTTAGGCTATATGCAAAGGCAGAAACTCCAGAAGAGGAGCAAAAGATAAAGGCAGAAAGAATAACCGCACAAGCAACCCTCCTTATGGTCTTTGAGAAGGTCCTAAGATTGCTCCATCCCTTTATGCCCTATATAACAGAAGATCTTTGGCTTTCTTTGCCCACAGCCCACAAGGAAAGCATCTCTTTGGCAGAATATCCACAGTTCAATCCTGAGGAAATCTATCCAGAGGCGGAGTGGAAGGTAGAAAGGATAAAGGAGATAATAACTTCCATAAGAGCTTTGCGTAGCGACCTAAGGATAGAGCCCTCAAGGAAGATAAAGCTTTATTATAGGGCAGAAGAAAGCAAAAGCCTAATAGAAGAATCTATGCCCCACATTATAAGCCTTGCAAGGCTTGAAAGCCTTGAGTTGATAGAAGAAAAGCCTCCAGGGTCTGTGGCGGGCTTTTCAAGGGACTTTGAGTTTTACCTGCCCGTGGAAGAGGGCATAAAGGTTGAAGAGCTTATCACTTCCTACAGTAGAAGGCTATGGGAAGTGGAAAAATCCATAGAAACCTTTGAAAAAAGGTTAAGCAACGAAAACTTCCTTAAAAGGGTACCCGAGGAAGAAGTCCAAAGGACAAAGGGCTCCTTGGAAGAGTTAAGAAGGGAAAAGAAAAAAATAGAGAAGCTTCTAAAGGCATTGAAGGAAGTGGAAGGGGTGGTTAATTAAGATTTTTTCACCCAGTGCAAGAATTATTTCCTTAAACTCCCTAGCTCCCTTGTCGCTGCATAAAAAATTGCAGAAGCAACCACCTCTTCTCCAACCTTTGCTGTCCCTTTCATCTTTGACAGGCTCTTTTTAAGGGATATCACCTCAAGCTCCATAATAAGCTGGTCGCCCGGATAAACGGGCCTTTTAAACCTTGCTTCGTCAATACCCGCAAAGACTATGGCATATTTACCTATCTCCAAGCCCAAGGATTTTATCATCAAAATACCACCCACCTGAGCCATAGCCTCAAGGATATAAACGCCTGGCATAAGAGGAAAGCCCGGAAAATGCCCCTGAAAAACAGGCTCATTTACAGACACATTTTTCAAACCCACTATCCTCTTGCCTTCCTCCATCTCAAGGATCTTATCCACCAAAAGTATGGGATACCTATGGGGGAGTATTTCCATTACTTCCCTTATGTCAAGCATATGAAGATTATAACATGCCTTTGATGGGAAAAGGTTTTGCCAAGATTTTAACAGCCTTTAATGTGGATATAAAATTAATAACCGCAGGGCTTTGTGGTTTATCCTTGTTGTATATCATATATTGCTTATTGCGAAATGAGAAGTATAAGATATTGCACAAAACCCTATTGGAGAACCATAGGGATATGGCTTCTTGGGATATCCACAGATCTCTTCTGTGGTATTCTTTATTCATGCTTAACTAATATACCAATAGAGTCTGGCAAAAAGGCATTTGCCTTTCCGAGCCCTTTGAGCGGTAAACTGGAGGGCTCTATTCTCTTGCTTTCCCCTTTGCTTCCAAAGGTGTATAATTTTAGTAATATGAAGACAACATACCTTTACCTTTTACTACTCCTGACTCTCCTTTTCGGTATATACCTTAGATATGAGGATATCCCCAAGTGGAAGGAACATGAAAAGTTATTCTTTTATAAGGATGATCCTTTATACACAGAAGCAGATTCTTACCACTTTACACGCTTGGCGGAGGAGATAAGAGAAGGAACCTTTAAACAGGGACAGCCAGACCCTTTGCGCTTTTTTCCAGATAATAACTATGCAGCGTATCCTATGTATGGAATTGGTCCCAGTTATCTTTTCTCTTGGCTTCAAGCCTTAACGGGCAAAAGCATCCCTCAAATTGCTTTTTACCTTATTCCTATATTGGCGGTAAGCCCCGCCATACCTTTATTTCTGTATTTTAACAGGCTAAAACTTCCCTTTGTGGGCTTATTGGGTGGTCTTGTGTCCATATCTTCACCCGTTTATGTGGGAAGAAGCTATCTTGGAAGGTTAGACCACGATATATTTAACCTTACCTTTCCCTTTCTCATAGCATACCTTTTCTACAGGTTTTTTGAAAGTTGGAGGGAAGAGCCAGAAGGTAAAAAGCCCTATCTTTGGATAAGCTTGGCAAGTCTTTCTTTACTACTCTATTATTTTTGGTATGGGCATGCTAATTTAAACTTTGTTTTACTGGTAGCCTTTTTGGTTGTATTTTTCTGGCAACTTTATGAAAAAAGGAAAGCTTTCAAAAAAGTTGCTAATGAAAAAGGCAAAGCTTTCAAAAAAATCGCTAGTAAAAAAGGTGAAGCTTTTAATAAATACCCTAACACAAAGATTAAGGTTATTGACAAAAACCTTGTCATCCTTCTAAGCCTTCTCCTAATACCACAGCTATGGTATGTGTATACAGGACCCATGCACTTATTTCAACAAGTCTCATTGCTTGTTTTTGGAATAAGGCCTACCACATCCACGGAGATGCTTTTTAAGGACTTTCCCAACATTTTTATATCCATCAACGAGCTTCAAAGGCACTCTTTTAACCAAGTATTCCCTAACATAATAATGAGCAGGGAGGTTGGTATTTTAGGTCTTGCTGGAGCCTTTCTACTCTTTTTATTCCACATAAGAAGTCTATTTTTCCTTTTGCCCTTCTTTGGGATAGGCCTTTTGGCTTTCTTTTCTGGCTCAAGGTTCATCATGTACCTTGCACCCTTTATAGGCATGGGTTTGGCTTACCTTGTATATGTTATTTTTGAAAACATCTTGCCAAGTATAAAGCAATATAAGGAAGAATACAAGCGTAGATTAGCCATCACTCTGATAGGCTCTTTAATTTTCTTTGGAGTTTTATACGGACAGATGCTTATAAATAGAGGCTTTTATAGTCCAATAATTGACGCTCCCATAGTCAAAGGTATGGAATGGATTAGAAAAAATACTCCTGTGAATTCTGTTATCTGGACTTGGTGGGATTATGGCTATGTTTTTGAATACTATTCAAGAAGGGCGGTTATTCATGACGGAGGCTCCCAATCAAGCCCAAAGACCTACTTTGTGGCTAAATCCTTTTCCACATCTGACCCAAAGGAAGGATGGCTTATAACCTCCTTCGTTGTTAATTATGGGCTTAGGGGGCTTGAAAAACTCATGATGGATGGTCTATCTGCTCAAGAGGTGGTCAATAAAATTTCCACAGGGTCTTTTGCAAAGCCCATAGAGCTGCCAGTTTATTGGGTGATAACAAGGGATATGCTTTCCAAGTTCGGGTGGATACACTTCTTTGGAAGCTATGATTTTGAACAGAAAAAGGGAACCTTTGGAGGAGTAATCATGCCTTCATGCATTATACAAAGCAATTTCCGCTTTGAATGTCGTTCTCCAGAGGAATTTACTATAGATCTAAAAGAGGGTTATTTAAGAAAGGGTAATATGTGGTTAACGATCAAGAGTGTTTATGTTTATGACGAGAGCACTTCCAAAATAACACAAGAGGATAAAAATCCACAAGGGTTTACTGTGTTTATAGTTAAAGGAAAGGACCGAGGCACGTCTCTTTTATTATATAATGCACCTTTTGATCAAACTCTATTCTTGAATATGTATCTTACCAGAAAGTATGATGAAAGATACTTTGAGTTGGTTTATGATGATTTTCCCCATATGGTGATATACAGGGTGAAACCCAAAATAGACTGAGCTATATCATTAAATCCTTTTTCTCTTGAGTTTAAAATTCTTACAAGCAGGAGGTGAAAATATGTGGAGAGTTATATATACAGGCCAAAGGCCCCATTACGAAAACATAGCCCTTGATAGGATTTTGCTTGATTTGATGGAAGAGGGGAAAATACCACCTACCATAAGATTTTTGCAGTTTAAGCCCGAATGCGTTTTGGTGGGCTTCCATCAGGCGGTGGAGCAAGAGGTAAGGCTTGAATACACCCAAAGGGAAGGAATAGAAGTAGGAAGGCGAATAACTGGGGGCGGTGCCATATACTTTGACGAAACTCAAATAGGATGGGAAGTTATAGCTACAAAAGATCATTTAGGAAAGCTTAGCTATGAAGAGCTTACGAGAAAGATATGCACTGGTGTGGCAAAGGGACTTCAAAGGCTTGGCATAGG
>JBKBRK010000072.1:0-6780 GCA_046292245.1 Aquificaceae bacterium | reverse complement strand
AGACAAGAGAACAGCTGGGAGGGCTTTCTCATACAGTAGGTTATGTCCTTGAAGACAGGGCTTACAAAAGTTTGCCCAAACTACTAAAGGAAGACTTTGGAGTAGAGGTTGAAGGTGGTTTGAAAAGGGATTACATGGAGGTAGGTCGCAACAGGTACGAAGAGATAAACATAATAGGTAAAGGAAAAAAAGACGGTAGAGAGGTGCTAATCCTTGGTGAAGCAAAAACACAACTTAAAAAATCAGATATAGATAGTTTTATGGAAAAAATAAACAGGCTAAAAGCGCATCTTGGCTACGGGGAAAAAATCCTCGTATTTGTGACCTACCAAGCATCGCCGCCGGTTAGAGAGTATGCCAAGCAAAAAGGCGTGGCTGTTTACTTTAGTTATCAGTTTGATCTGTAGCGTTATACTTTTTCTTTATGTTCGTAGATAGGGTAAAGATACACCTTAAGGCTGGAGATGGTGGAGACGGCGCTGTAGCCTTTTTAAGGGAAAAGTATAGACCTTTTGGTGGTCCTGCTGGGGGCGATGGTGGAAAGGGTGGGGATGTAATTTTGGAAGCTACAGGTCGCAAACACACCTTGTATGACTTTAAATTTCAAGCACACTTCAAAGCCCAAAGGGGCGAGCATGGAAAGGGTAAAAACCAACATGGGAAAGACGGAGAAGACCTTGTTATCTATGTTCCCGTGGGCACTGTGGTCATAGATGCAGAAACTGGGCAGGTGCTATGTGATTTGGTAAAGGATGGTCAAAGGTGTGTGGTGGCAAAGGGGGGAAGGGGTGGAAGGGGAAATGCTTGCTTTGCTACGCCTACAAACCAAAGCCCAAGGTACGCAGAAAAGGGAGAAAAGGGAGAAGAAAGGTGGATTATTCTGGAGCTTAAACTTATAGCGGACGTTGGTTTGGTGGGGCTTCCCAATGCGGGCAAATCTACCCTTGTATCCAAACTTACCAAGGCAAGACCTAAGATAGCCAACTATCCCTTCACCACCTTATCCCCTGTGCTGGGAGTTATGGAAATAGACGAAGAAAGACAAATAGTCCTTGCAGACATTCCCGGGCTTATAGAGGGAGCAAGTCAAGGAAGGGGCTTAGGTCATGAGTTCCTAAGACACATAGAGCGCACAAAAATCCTTTTGCATCTTATAGACATATCCGATACAAGGGAAGAAGAGCCTTTAAAGGCTTTTGAAATCATAAACAAGGAAATGGAAAGCTATTCTCCAAGCTTAACAAAGAAACCACAGATAGTGGTGGGTACCAAAATAGATTCTTTGTCAGACAAGGCGTACATAGACTTTTTGAAAGAAGAGTTCAACAAAAGGGGCTTTCCCTTTATAGCCATATCTGCCACCACGGGAGAAAACTTGGATAAGCTAAAATATGTGATTGTGGAAAAACTACAGGAAGCTAGCAAATAAATTAATATGTAGGGGCTAATTAGCATACTTCCCTTTTCATTTTACGAACAGATTGGGGAAATTAGATACCCGATAGCTCCTCACTCGGCTTACGCTTTAATTTATCCGGTAGTGCGGGCATCTCTGCCCGCTTTAATAAACAGCCTACTCAAGACCATGCATCTTAAGGTTTTCCTTTACCTTGTGTAGCAATTCCGCTGGATTTTTAATGGGATAATCAAGCTCCTTTATTACTTCCTTTGCATTCCTTCCCTTTATGTATATATTGTCAAACCTCTCCAATATATCCTCTGCTGCCTTTATGGGGAAGTCGGTACCTTTAAGCCTTTTGAGGACCATATAAGCCCATGGAATATCCAAGGCGTAAGCTACCCTTTCACAGTATTGAAGGAATACCTTTGGCTCTTCATGACCTTCTTTTACCAGCTTGTAAGCGAGCTTTGCCACACCTCCAGCGGTATGGACCTTTAACTCCTTTTTTTCTTCTTCTATAAGGGCTTCCAAGCTTTTTAGCTTTTCCATGGCTGCCTTCGGATCAGCCCTTAAGATGTTCCTTACCGTTTGATGGGTAAGGCCAACACTTTGGGCTATTTCCTCCTCTGTTTTCAGATATTCTTCTCTCAAAACTACGCAATAAACAGCCCTTGCCAAAGAAGGAAGCCAAGTTAAAGTCTTGTATTCTGCCAGTTTGGAAAGACCACCCAACACGTCAATAGACTTAAGAAAAACCCTCAAAACCAAAGCCTCTAAGTCTTGTTCCATTGGCTGTGCCACTACCACCATGATACTACCTCCTTTAACAAAATCGGGGTGACGGGACTTGAACCCGTGACCTCTGGCCCCCCATGCCAGCGCGCTACCGCCTGCGCCACACCCCGTCTTTTAGCCTGTAATTCAAGCTTTTACTGGCCTTAAAAGATATGCGGTTTTCTTTCCTTTTAAAGGAGCCAAAGCCAGATATTCTAAGCCCCTCTTGGGAATTTATGCCCTTTTTCATCTCCTCTATTAGAAAATTGACCATTTTATTGACCTTTTTTTTGGAAAGATCCTTGAAATGGTGTTCTATAAGCCTTTCTACGAGGAACTTCTTTTTCATAGCTTTAGCTTTTTCCTCATTATGTCCCCAAGGGTAAAGCCTCTATCCGACGAGCTGGTGGTTATTATATCTTCCTTCTTTTCCTCTTCTTCCTTCATGCTGAAGGTTATCTTATCAGGAGACAGGTCTAATATCTTAACTTCTACCTCTTGGCCTTCTTGAAGTCTTACACCTTTGGGAACTTCCGATATAGGCAGAAGGCCTTCTACTCCCTCTGGAAACTCCAAGAAGGCACCAAAGGGCCTTACACTCTTGACCTTTAGCTTTACCTTCTGGCCAACCTTGTAAGCGTTTAACACCTTCTCTATAGGGTTTTCTTTGAGTTGTTTTAAGCCAAGTTTTACGTATCTTCCATCCAAGCCCAAAAGGGCAAACTCCAAAGTTTGACCCACTTGAAGCACCTCTTCCACTCTACCAGCCTTTACCCAATCAAGATCTGCCCTGTGGATTATACCTTGTACATGCTCTTCCAACTTCACAAAAGCCTTTGCACCTTCTATCTTTTCAACAATACCTACCACCCTGCTGCCCACCGGATGCCTTTTAAGGAACTCTTCCCAAGGCTTTGGAAGAGTCCTTTTGATGCTTAATACAAGCTTGCGTCTTTTTGGGTCAAATTCAAGCACTTGGGCGGATACCTTATCACCCTTTTTAAAGGTAGTGCCATCATAGGATATCTCATCCTTTGGCACAAAGCCCTCCACCCCTTCCATAACCTCTACTATAAGCCCATTTTCCCTTAGCTCTACCACCCTGCCATTAACCACTTGGCCTTTTTTGATGCCTTCTTCGGCTTTTATCCATGGATTTTCCTTGGTATCTTTAAGGCTTACAAATATAAACTCTCCATCCTTTGGTATCCTTTTTACCTTTACTTTTAACTTCTCCCCTATCTCTGCGTAGTTATAGGGATTTCTGTCTCTTCCCCAGCTGAGATCTTCCAAGGGTAGAAAAGCCCTTAGAAGGTTCCTTACAAGAAGGGTTATGCCCTTGTTTGGATCTATCTTTATAACACGGCCCTCTATTATATCCCCTACTTTTATCTTGCTTAGCACCCTTTGCTTTTTCTTTTCCTCTTGGGCTTTTAGATAGTCCTTCTGAGATAACACCACCTTTAAACCCTTTTCCCCCTTGTTCAACTCTATTATCTTGGCTATGACCTTTTTACCTTCCCTTAGGTTTTTGGTGGACTCTTTAAAGGGTAAAACAGCCCTCAGACCGCTTATATCCACCATGTAAGAGTCTTCTCCTTTACCTACCACTGTTCCCGTTATAAACTTGCCCTTTTCGTAGCTGGATTTTAAAAAGCTTGTAAGCCTAACTTCCAAGTATCTCCTGTGAGAAAGTATAGGAGACCCCCCTCTACTGAACCTAAGCACTATAGCCTTTACCTCCTCTCCTACCTTTACCTCTGGAAGCTCTTCCCTTGGTATTATACCCTCCACCTTGTATCCTATATCCACATACACGTTCCTTTCATCCACTTGTACCACTTTACCCTTTATTACATCCCCCCTTTTTATCTCCTTAAAACTTTTCTCAAAGAACTTCTCAAACTCGCCCATACTTTCCTCCAAGTTTTTTTATTATAACACTTATCCTTTCAAAGTGCCCAACGGTTTGAACCTTGCCACCAGTTTGGCTATTCCAAGGGAATGAACTACAAAAGCAACTTCAGATACATCCTTGTAAGCCTGTGGTATCTCTTCTGCAACGGTACCTTTGCCCCTTGCTACCACCACAAGGTCTCCAAGCACCTTTTCAAGGCCTTCTTTTTTTACAAATTCCTTTGCCTTTGTCCTTGACATAAGCCTGCCAGCACCATGGCAAGCGCTCCCAAAGCTGATCTGAATACTTCTTTTTTGACCCACAAGCAAAAAGGAGTACCTACCCACATCACCCGGTAGCAAAACTGGCTGACCTACGTCCCTGTATGCAGGCGGCACCTCGGGGTTATAAGGTGGGAAAGCCCTTGTGGCTCCTTTTCTATGAACCAAGAGCTTTTTAATCTTTCCATCTACCTTATGTTCTTCCACCTTTCCTATGTTGTGGGCAAGGTCGTAAATCAATCTATAGCCCAGCTCTTCCCAAGAAAGGCCAAAGAACCTTCTTACCGTATCCGCCGCTATATAGCCAAGTATCTGTCTATTGGCAAAGGCGTAATTGGCGGCGCAGTTCATAGCCCTAAGGTAGTCTTGCCCCTCTTGAGAGTTAAAAGGCATACAAGCAAGTTGCATATCTGGAATATCTATATTGTACTTTTTAAGGGCATCCTTTGCCACTTTGAGATAATCAACGCATATTTGATGGCCAAAGCCCCTCGAACCAGAATGTACCATTATGGTAATCTGTCCAAGGCTTATACCAAGCTTTTGGGCAACCTCTTCATCGTATATTTCATCCACGTATTGTATTTCTACGAAGTGATTACCAGATCCTACGGTTCCAAGCTCCTGGGATCCCCTCTGAAAGGCAAAATCGGAAACTTTTGAAGGGTCTGCATTGGGAAGGGCTCCACCGCTTTCTATATGTTCAAGGTCTTCTTCAAACCCAAAGCCCCTTTCAATAGCCCATCTGGCACCCTTTATTGAAACTTCCGAGAGATCATCCTTTGAAAGCTTTAGCTTGCCAGTGGAACCCACCCCTGCAGGTACATTTCTTAAAACTTCTTGCATTAGCTCCTTCCTTACGGGGTAGACTTTATCCACGGTTAGGCTTGTGGTGATAAGCCTTACTCCACAGTTTATATCGTAGCCAATGGAGCCTGGGCTTATTATACCCTCTTCCAAATTGGTTGCCATAACGCCACCTACGGGAAATCCATAACCCACATGAACATCGGGCATAATGTAGATGGCCTTTTCCACACCAGGAAGAGTTGCTGCATTGCCTGCCTGCCTTATGGCATCTTCTTCAAGGAGTTCAAAAAGCCTCTCACTTAGGTAAAAATAAACAGGTACCTTCTGTCCTTGTATAGTGTTCTCGGGTAGCTTGTATATAAATTCTTCAACCTTAACAAGACTTTCCTTTATACCCATAGTATTAAATCTATTCTTTGAATGGTGGGCGATGGAGGACTCGAACCTCCGACCTCCATCTTGTGAGGATGGCGCTCTACCTCTGAGCTAATCGCCCTCAAAAGTAATATTATAGCGGCAATCTCTTCTTTTTTATCCAATAGATAAGGGTCAAGCTCAACAAGGTAAAGGTTATAAGGATAGATAGAAAGTTGGCTATTTTTGGAAGGGTGCGTAAGGTAGTATCTAAGAGAAAAAGGTAGAAAAGGTAAAAGCCATAAAGGACGAAGATAAGGGATATAAACTGAAAAAGGTAATTCTTTATTTTTTTCAGCATCATGCCTCCAACATCCTTTCAAGTGTTAAGCTTACACACTCTGCCAGCGCCTTTAAATTATAACCACCTTCCAAGGCAAAAAGCACTGGAATCTTTTTCCCCTTTGCCAAGTTTAAAAGACTATCCACTATCCCACCAAAGCCCTCCGTGGAAAGCTGTAGGTAGGTGAGAGGATCATCCCTGTGGGCATCGTAGCCCGCAGAAACCAAAAGAAATTGGGGGTTGTACTCTTCAAAGAGGGCTGGAAGCACCTCTAAATAGACCCTCTCAAACTCCTTATCTCCGGCGCCTGCTGGAAAGGGTTCGTTGTGGGTATATCCATAGCCTTTTCCTGCGCCCCTTTCTTGGGAGGATCCCGTGCCGGGATAGAAGGGGTACTCGTGGGAGGAAAAGTAAAAGACTCTGTCCTCTTCGTAAAAGCTTTTCTGGGTTCCATTACCATGGTGGGCATCAAAATCCACTATAAAGACCCTTTCAAAGCCCTTTTGAAGAAGGTAGTGGGCGCCTATGGCTATATTGTTAAAAAGGCAAAAGCCCATAGCCTTGGCATATTCCGCATGATGTCCCGGTGGCCTGATAGCACAGAAGACAGCCTCTACCTCTCCCACTAAGAGCTTGTCTATGCCTTGCAAAAGGCCACCAACCGCATAAAGGGCTACCTCATAAGAGGAAGGGATCGCATAGGTGTCTGGGTCAAGGTATCCACCTCCAGCGGAACAAAAATCTGCAACCTCCTGTATGTAAGTGGGATCGTGGTTTAGGGCAACCTCCATGGCGATGGCTCTCCTTGGGCTTATGGTTATAAGCTCCTTTAAGAGTTTTCTCCTTTCAACCTCTTGCATGATGGCTATAAGCCTGTCTTTGTTTTCGGGATGGCCCTTTTGATGGTGTTCAAGGTATA
>JBKBRK010000071.1:0-6811 GCA_046292245.1 Aquificaceae bacterium | reverse complement strand
ACAAACACCAAAGTGGGGTCAAACTGCTTTCCAGAAAGCTCTTTTATGTAGCTTATGGTTTGCTCCACACTCCACGCGGGCTTGTAAGGTCTTTCGGATGTTAGGGCATCAAAAACATCAACCAAGGAGGTAATGCGAGCGAATATATTTATCTCTTCGCCCCTTTTACCATAGGGATACCCTGTTCCGTCCCACTTTTCGTGATGCTCCAGGGCAATTATAGAAGCCATAAGTGGGCGCGATTAAATTCAAGTGAAGTGGCATCAGAGCTGGTATATTTGTATGCTGCAATGTTAATATTATGATTTAAATCATATATTTTTGATTTCATGTAAAATCATATAACTTTAATCATAAACTTTTAAATTTGCTGAAAATTTTATCAAAGTACATAAAAATATGCTTAAAAGGATATATTCTTGACACTTAAAAAGGAAGCATATAAAATAAATCACAAACTTTTAAAAGGAGGTAAGGCATGCTATCAAAGGAAAAACTGGAGAATTATTGGCGGGAAAACCGCAACCTTATGCTTTTGGTGCTTTTTATTTGGGCTCTTGTTTCTTATGGCGCAGCCCTAATATCGGGCATACTTAACAAGATAGTTATCTTTGGCTTTCCCCTTGGCTACTATATGGGGTCTCAGGGGTCTTTGATAGTGTTCCTGCTTTTGATAATCTTTTATGCCAAAAATATGGATCAGATTGACAAAAAGTATGGAGTAGAGGAGGAGTAAAATGGTAGAAGGTAGCTTTGTAGAAAGGCTCAAGAAGGTCTATGCAATCTACACAGGCGGTCTTATCCTGCTTCTTATACTGCTCTATATAGGTGAAAAGCTCTTTAATCTCTCTCCTGTGTTCATAGGTTATGTTTTCCTCTTTGGGACAATAGCGGTGTATGCGGCCATAGGAATAATTTCAAGGACCGGAAAGGTGGCAGAGTACTATGTGGCAGGTAGGAGGGTGCCAGCGGTCTTTAACGGTATGGCAACTGCCGCCGACTGGATGTCTGCGGCTTCTTTCATAGGTATGGCAGGAGCCCTGGCTCTTCAAGGCTATAACGGGCTTGCCTTTATAATGGGATGGACGGGCGGTTATGTGCTTTTGGGAATTCTAATAGCCCCTTACCTTAGAAAGTTTGGTGCCTACACCATCCCCGACTTTCTTGATGCAAGGTATGGTGGAAAGATCCCAAGGTTTGTGGGAATAGTTGCCACCATTATAGTTTCCTTTACCTACCTTACAGCCCAGATAACAGGCGTGGGTATAATAGCCAGCAGGCTTTTGGGACTTCCCTTTGAAGTTGGCGTCTTTGTTGGTTTGGCGGGTATATTGGTGTGTTCCTTTTTGGGGGGTATGAAGGCGGTAACATGGACGCAGGTTGCTCAGTACATAGTGCTAATAATAGCTTACCTTATTCCCGTGACTACCCTTTCTTACAAGTACACAGGAAATCCAGTTTCTCAGATATCCTATGGCTTTGCCATACAGGGTATAGAACAAAGGTTTGCACAACTAAAGGATGATCCAAAGGAAATAGAGGTAAGAGAGATACATAAGAAAAGGGCGGAAGACATAAAAGCAAAGATAGAAGCCTTGCCCGCAAGCTGGGAGCGAGGAAGGATAGAGCTTGAAGAAAAGCTAAAGGCTTTGCCCACCGATGATCCAAAGAGAGAAGAGATAGAAAAGCAACTCAAAGAATATCCCAAATCCCCAGCTGAGGCAAAGGAAAAGTGGACGGAGGCTATGAAAAAAGCCCAAGAGGCTTCAAAGCCCCCCAAATCCTACATAACACCACCCTCTGACGCCAAAGGCATGGCTAACTTCCTTGCCCTTACCCTTATGCTTATGCTTGGTACCGCTGGCCTTCCCCACGTAATAATGAGGTTCTACACAACTCCCACCGTGCGTGAGGCAAGAACTTCCGCAGGATGGGCTCTTTTCTTTATACTCTTGCTATATATCACCGCTCCAGCTTACGCAGCCTTTGGTAGGTACGAAATGCTTAACCTTGTAGGAAAAGCCTTTAGTGAGCTTCCAGATTGGGTGCAAAAATGGGCAAAGGTTAACCTTATAACCATAAAGGACTTTAACGGTGATGGTATTGTGCAGTTTGCGGAGATATCCATACATCCAGACATGATAGTTCTTGCTACACCAGAAATAGCTGGATTGCCTTATGTAATAGCGGGCTTTGTGGCCGCAGGTGGACTGGCGGCAGCTTTATCTACCGCCGACGGTCTCCTTATAACCATATCCAACGCCATATCCCACGACCTGTACTACAAGATAATAAATCCTAACCTATCTCCCTCTACGAGGGTCAAAATTGGAAAGGCTTTGCTTCTTGTGGTTGCCCTGATGGGTGCTTATGTGGCGAGCTTTAGGCTTGCTATTATAGTGGAACTGGTCGCTTGGGCTTTCTCCTTGGCGGGCGCATCCTTGTTCCCTGCTTTGGTGCTTGGTATATGGGACAAAAGGATGAACAAACAAGGCGCTATTGCAGGCATAATAGTTGGGCTTGGGACAACTATGGTATATCTCTACCTTAGCAGGTTTCAGGGTGTGGAGATCTTTGGTATAAAGCCCATAGCTGCAGGCATATTTGGTATGCCCCTTAACTTCTTGGTAGCCCTAATAGTCTCAAGGCTAACACCACCGCCACCTCAAAACATCCAAGAGTTTGTGGACAGCATACGCTACCCCAAAGGTGCGGTAAAGGCTGGCGAAGAAGAGTAATGGAGCAGTTTTTGAACTACACCCTTGCCTTTTATATGTGGCTCGTCCTTGGGCGAGCCGCCCTTTCCCTTTTTACAACCGATAGAAAAAACTTCTTTTATAACATGCTTTACATACCAACCCAGCCTGCCTACCGGCTTGTTTCCTTTTTACCCTGTTGTCATACCCTTGCCATAGTGATAGGGCTTTTTCTCCTTAGGTATGCGGTAATAAAATTATTGTGATGCTTGACGTAGAAAGATTTCTATCGGAGATTGAGCCCTTCAACCATCTTGATAAAAGGGAAATTCAAAGCATAGCCCATAATCTATTGGTGGAATATTACAAAAAGGGAGAAGTGATCTTCAAAGAAGGCTCTTCACCCTTGGATTTTTTATACATACTAAGAAGTGGAAGTGTTTTGCTTGAAAAGGATGGAGAAGTTGTAGAGTATATCCATGAAGGAGAATGCCTTGGTTATGTTTCTTTGATGACTTCAGAAGCACCAAGCTCCACCGCAAAGGCGGTAGAAGACAGCGTAATCTTTCTCCTAAACAAGAAGATCTTTAACAGGCTCATAAGCCAAAGGGAGGAGTTCAGAGAATACTTTGCAAAGAAGTTGGCAAAAAGAGTAAGACTTTCTTCAAAAGGTGGAGAACTTTCCCGTATAGAAAGATACGCTCAAGTATCCCTTGAAAGTATAAATCTAAGAAGGGCTCTTATTTTAGATGCTTCTCAAAGTGTGGATGTCGCTGTTAAGCTAATGGTTGCCGAAGATAGTACCTTTGTGTTGGTAAAGTTGCCACAAGGCGTTGGAATCGTCACCGAAAGGGATATTCTCAAGAAGGTGCTTGCAAAGGGTTTAAAAACTCAAGAGGTAAAGCTAAAAGACATAGCCACCTTTCCTGTGATATCCATAGATAAGGATAAAAGCCTTTATGAGGCTATGGTTTTGATGGCAAAGCATGGTATAAGAAAGCTGGTGGTCAAAAAGGGAGAGGAGATTCTTGGGGTCCTTGAAGACAGGGATGTAATAGCTTATGAAAGCAAAAACGCCTTGCTTTTGATAAAGGAGATAGATAAGGCAAAAACAACCCAAGACCTTAGATATCTATACTACCTACTAAAGGAACAAATTTTAGACCTTGTCTTTACTGGAACAGACCCCGAAAGGCTTGGAGAGTACATATCGGAACTAAACGACCGCTTTATGAAAAGGGCTGTTTATATAGCCATAAACCGGCTTGGAGAGGAGCCTTTGGTACCTTTTAGTGTGATGGTGCTTGGAAGCGAAGGAAGAAAAGAACAAAGCTTAAAAACAGACCAAGACAATGCCCTGATATATCAAGATTATCCTCTTTTGGACTTTGACCCAAAGGACTATTTTGAGAGGTTTTCAAAGTATTACATTGACGCACTCCTGGAAATAGGCTTTCCACCATGCCCGGGTAATGTAATGCTTTCAAACCCCTTTTGGAGAAGGTCTTTGAAGGAATGGAAAAGTGTTGTAAGTGAGTGGATAGAAAAGCCCAAATCGGAAAACATATTAAACGTAGCCATCTTTTTTGACTTTAGGAACGTCTTTGGAGACCAGACTTTGACAGAAGGTCTTTGGAAGCATATCCTTGAAGCCCTAAGGGAAAACCCTGGCTTTGTTCCTTTCCTTGCGGTAGATGCGGTGCGCTTTGGGACCCCAATAGGCTTTTTTGGGGATTTTGTGGTGGAAAAAAGCGGTGAGCACAAGGGAGAAATAGATATAAAGAAGGGAGGCATATTCCCCATAACTCAAGGTGTAAGAGCCCTTGCCCTTGAAAAGGGAATAGAAGAAAGAAACACCTTTGAAAGAATAGAAAGGCTAAAGGAAGTTGGCTTGTTATCCAAAGAGTTTGCAAGGGATTTGAAGGAATCTTACAGATTCCTATTAAGCCTTAGGTTCAAAACACAGGCAAAAAAGATAAAAGAGGGCAAAGAGGCAGATAACTACATAAATCCCAAAGAACTTTCAAGGACAGAAAAGAGCACCTTAAAGGATACCTTTAGAGTTATAAAAGAGTTTCAAGAACTTTTGTACGACCGGTATAACCTTAGGTATTTTGAATGAAAAGGTGGTTATATAAAAAACTAAAAAAGGATGTATGGGAAGCTTTTAACTGGGAGATAGAAAAGGAAAAGAACCTTGAAGAGGTATGCTTTGTGGTCTTTGATACAGAAACCACCGGATTAGACCTGAAAAGGGATGAAGCCATAAGCATAGGAGCGGTAAAGATAGAAGGCTTAAAAATAGACATATCCAAGAGTTTTTACAGAATTTTAAAACCATCAAAGGACTACGGAGAATCCATAAAGGTGCACGGCATAACTCCACGGGATTTAAAAGAGGGAAAAGAAAGGAAGGAAGTATGTGAGGAGTTTATAAACTATTCAATGGGCTGTATTCTTGCAGGCTTTTTTGTGCATATAGATATAGCCATGATTAGAAACTTGGTGGAAAAAGAATGTGAGGGTATTTTTTATCCTTATGCTATTGACCTTTTGGACATGTTGGAAGACCAAAGGGAAGCTTCAAGCCTTGAAGACTTGCTAAAAAGGTATAAATTGCCCGCATCTGTCTTTCACAATGCCTTGGAAGATGCCTATATGACTGCCTTGCTTTTACTTAGAAGCATAAAATATGGAAATTACAAAAAGGTAAAGGACTTACCTTTGAAGGTCTTTTGATGGATGTTTTTTGTAGGGGTCTATGGATATACGCCCCTTTATTCGGTAGCACAGACACCCCTGCCCGCGGTTTTTAAGGACCGGCTGGAAGCCTAAACTACCAGAAATTTTCTTGCATATAATTTCTCACCCGGCGCATAACACCTATATTATCCTAATTTTCTTAGTAAAGTCTTTACCGCCAATTCCAACTCTGTAAGTTTATTCTGAATAACATCCCAGATGATTTCATACTCTATTCCAAAGTACTCATGAATTAGAACATCTCTAAGCCCCGCTACTTTTTTCCATTCAAAGGTATAAAGATCTCTTACTTCGTCAGGTATCTCTTTAACAGCTTCGCCTATGTTTTCAAGAGCTTTAAAAACCGCATAGCACGTTTTCTTGTCTTCTAAAAAATCCTCTAAACTATTTATATCACTAACGAAATGCCTGATGCTTTCTATTTCATCCAAGATATCTTCAAGGTATTTTGATACATCTCTGTTCTTCTTAGGCATACCCTTATGATATTCTCAAGCTATGCTATTATGCCACCCTTGCTGATTAACGTATTCTACGCTTTCAAGGATAATATCCTTAAATCGCGGCTTAATGGAGTTTTTTGTTATAAGATTTATCCTTTCACCTATTAAATCCTCAATGTAAAACTTTAAATCCATATAGTTATCAAAGTTCAACCTACCCGGTAGAAACTCCACAAGTATATGAAAATCACCCCCCAAGCTAAAAACACCAATACTTTTAACACCGAACCTTTCCCTTATTTCCTTAATATGAGAAGAGAGCATCCGCTTTATATTTTCCACGCTTCTCATGGCACCACCTCCTTAAAAGATAATACTAAATATATATCTATATCTAAAACATCGGTAGCACAGACATCCCTGCCCGCGGTTTTTAAGGACCGGCTGGAAGCCTAAACTACCAGAAATTTTGTTGCATATAATTTCTCACCCGGCGTGTATTGATATATCATTAAAATATGCTCATTGGTAGCGATGGAAAATTAAACTTAGGCGAGACCATAAGGGAGCATATTAAGACAAGCGATGAGCTCAAATTCTTGACAGCCTTTTTCTACTTTTCTGCCTTGGATGAGCTTTATTCTGCCCTTAAAGAGAGGGAAAAAAGTGAAACAATTCCAAAGGAGTTTATAAAGCTTCTTGTGGGCTTAAACGTGGATAGTGATATATACAATCTCTACGAGCATTCAAAAAAGAAAAATCCAGAAAAGGACTTTTTGGAATCTTTGGAAAAGGTTTTTACTTCGGAAGAAATGGACAAAGAAGAAATCTACCGGCAGACCGAGTTTTTCATAAAGCTTTTGCAAGAAGGAAAGCTAATCTTAAGAAAAACAAGAGAGCCAAACCATG
>JBKBRK010000070.1:0-6839 GCA_046292245.1 Aquificaceae bacterium | reverse complement strand
TTCCTATAATTCTTTCTGGTGGTTCTCCCTTGGGAAATCTTCCAGAGGCGGAGATAATGAAACAGCTGTTGGAGGAGCTCGGTGTTGAAAGGAGAAATATAATAACCGATACAAAAAGTAGGAACACTTACGAAAATGCCCTTTATGTAAAGGAGATATGCGATAAAAGAGGTTTTAAAAAGATAGTCCTTATAACCTCCGCCTACCATATGCCAAGGGCTGTAAAAACCTACCAAAAGATGGGGCTTGAGGTTTTACCCTATCCCACGGACTTTAAACAGGATAAAAGGTATAACCTTTACAGCTTTATTCCTCGCATGAGCGTACTTCACGATAGCTACAAGGCCCTAAGGGAATACTTAGGCTCTTTGGCTTACGACCTTTTCTATTAGCCCTTCCCTTATGGCGGTTAATAGCCTTTTCTTGACATCCTCATAGCTACCCTTTATCTTGCAACCCGAAGCATACTTATGGCCACCTCCACCCAGAGACTCCGCTATCTTAGCCACATCTACTTTCCCCTTAGACCTTAGGGATATCTTCCATACGCCCTCCTCTGGCTTCTCTATAAGGGCATAAGCCACTTCCACACCCTCCAAAGACCTTGGATAATTGACAAGACCCTCGCTGTCTGCGTATTGGCAACCTGTTTCTTTGAAGAAACGGTCAAAGATGGTAATACCAGCCACCAAGCCTTCTTCTTCCAAGGAGAGAGTTTCAAGGACCTTTGACAGGAGCCTAAGCTTGTTTACCCTTTCCCTTTCCGCAAAGTTTATATAGGTCCAGTGGGGCTTTGCACCCAACTCTACAAGCTCCTTAGCCAATTCAAAGGTTTCTGCAGTGGTATTGGAATACTTGAAAAAGCCCGTATCTGTTGCAAGGCCTGCATACAGGTTTTCCGCTATATCTTCATCAATGGCAGATTTATCCCATGCACATAGAAGTTTGTATACAAGGGCAGTGGTGGATGGAGCTTTCGGGTCTATATAGTCATACTCTCCGTAAAATTCTCCACCTATATGGTGGTCTATCCTTGCCCTTTTAAAGGCCCTTACCTCCGCATTTACTCGAGAAAAGCCGCTTGCATCTACCACTAAGGCAAGGCTAAAAACTTCCTCCACGGGCAATTTTATCACCTCTTGGGACCCCGGCAAAAAGTCCAAAAAGTGAGGCACGCTGTCCTTGCAACCCACAAAAACCTTTTTCCCCTTTTTCTTAAGGAAAAGATATAGGGCTAAGGCACTTCCTAAAGTGTCAGCATCTGGGCTTTCGTGGCTGGCTATAAGGATTGGACCCCTTTCCTCTTTAAGAAGTTCTATAATAGGTATGCACTCTTGCATTTTAACACCTCCAAAAGAATAAATTTATACCCCTTGCAACACCTTTGCACACCTCTTACATATTTCTCCCTCAAACTCTTCCTCTGGATAGTATAACCAACATCTTGGGCACTTTTTACCCTCTGCCTTTGAAACCCCCACCCATACATTCTTTAAAGACTCTCCTTGTATTTTGTAATCTCCGCCCTCCGAAAAGACTACATAGCTTACGGTGAAAAGGTATTTAAGATAGTCTTTGTGTTTTTGAGCTATTTCCAATCCATCGCCCCACAGATATACCTTTGCTTCATAGGGGTGGTTTATAGCTTTGTCTCTTCTTGCGGATTCTATGGCTAACATCACCTCTTCCCTTAGACTTAAAAGGTATTCATAATCCCTTAAAAGCTCTTGGTCTGTTAGCTCTTCTCTTGGGGATGGAATAGAGAACATAAAGACGCTTTCGGGAAGGCTAAGATCTATCTTACGAAGATGTTCCCAAGCTTCTTCTGCGGTAAAGCTTAAAAAGGGTGCTATGGAGGTTATAAGGGCTTGGGCAAGGCTATAAAGCACCCTTTGGGCAGACCTTCTTTCCCAGCTATCTTCTCCATAGATATAAAGCCTGTCCTTTAGAACGTCAAGGTATATACTGGAAAGCTCCACAGAGCAAAAGGTTCTGATAAGATGGTACACCCTGTGAAAGGCATAGCTTTGGTAATGTTGATGCACTTGTTTTAGGATGTTTTGAAGATAGGATAGCATCCAACGGTCAAAGGGATGTAAGCTTTCGTAGGGTATTGCCTTCTCTGGTGTGTAATCGTGTAAGTTTCCAAGGAGAAACCTTATGGTGTTCCTTATCTTTTTGTAGTCCTCCACGAGCCTTTGGATTATGCCTTTTCCAAGCCTTACATCCTCTGTGTAATCTTCGGAAACCACCCAAAGCCTGAGTATATCCGCACCATAATCCTTTATGATCTCCTGAGGAGATACCACATTACCCAAAGACTTAGACATCTTCCTTCCCTTCTCATCCACGGTAAAGCCATGGGTCAGTACCGCCTTGTAGGGAGCTTCTCCATAGCTTGCCACCGATTCCAAAAGAGAGGCTTGGAACCAACCTCTATGTTGGTCTGATCCCTCAAGGTAAAGGTCTGCCTTTTCTATTGACCTTTTTCTAAACGCAAAAGCATGGGAAGAGCCAGAATCAAACCAAACGTCAAGGATATCCTCCTCCTTTACAAACTCTTTTGAGCCACACTTGGGACATGCAAAGCCCTCCGGTAGCAACTCCTTCACATCTTTTTCAAACCATATATCTGCACCCTCTTGGGAGTTTTCCACCATGTGGGCTATCCTCTCAAAAATGGATTTATCTACCGGCGTATGTCCACAGCCTTTACAATAAAAGACAGTGATAGGCACCCCCCAATACCTTTGCCTTGATATACACCAATCGGGCCTGTTTTCCACCATAGACCTTATACGGTTTTTACCATAGGGGGGTATCCATTCTACCTTTTCTATTTCTTCTAAACACCTTTCCTTAAGGTCCTTCATGGTTATGAACCATTGAGGCGTAGCCCTAAAGATCACAGGATTTTTACATCTCCAACAGTGGGGATAAGAGTGTTTTATCTTGCCTTCATAGAGTAAAAGGCCCCTTTGCCTTAGATCTTCTATTATAAGGGGGTTAGCCTCAAAGACCCTTTTACCTTTTATAAATTGGGGAGCTTCTTCTGTAAAGCGCCCTTCATCGTCTACGGGAGCAAAGGCTTCAAGCCTATACCTTAAGCCTACCAAGTAGTCTTCTCTACCATGTCCTGGCGCCATATGCACCAGCCCGGTACCGGTGGAAAGTTCCACAAACTCCGAGGCATAAACCTTGTTTATTCTGTCTAAGTAAGGAGAATAGTATTCCATACCCACAAGGTCTGCACCCTTTACCTCTTTTATGATTTCACCGTCAAGACCTACGGAAGCCCTTAGGCTTTCAAGAAGTTCCTTTGCAAAAAGGTATATTTCCTTCTCTGTTTTAAAGAATACGTAGTCGTATTCTTCTCCCACCATCACTCCAAGGTTTGCGGGCAAAGTCCATGGTGTGGTAGTCCATATAAGCAGGTAGGTATTTTCTTGCCCCTTTACTGGGAATTTTACGTATATACTTGGGTCTTCCTTTTCGTAGTATTCTACCTCTGCCTCTGCCTCCGCCGTTTTATCGTATATGCACCAATATACGGGTTTTTTACTCTTTATCACATGCCCCCTTTCAAAGATCCTTCCAAGTTCTCTTATTTCCTGAGCTTGGTATTTAGGATCCATGGTAATGTATGGGTTTTCCCAGTCTGCAATTACTCCAAGGCGTATAAACTCTTCCTTTTGAATTTCTACAAACCTTTGGGCGTATTCCCTACAAAGCTTCCTGAAGGCTAACTTACCAATTTCCTCCTTTGATTTTTTCTTTTCCTTTAGCTCCTTTTCTACCTGCTGTTCTATGGGCAATCCATGACAATCCCATCCGGGCACAAACTCTACATCGTAACCCGAAAGTAGCTTATATTTTACGATCACATCTTTTAACACCTTATTTAAGGCGTGGCCTATGTGTATATGTCCGTTGGCATAGGGTGGTCCATCGTGCAAAAGGTAAAGCCTTTTTCCTTTATTTATCTGCCTTAGCTCCTTGTAAAGCCCCTGCCATTTTTTTAGAATTTGGGGCTCCTTTTCGGGAAGGTTTGCCTTCATAGGAAAGTCTGTTTCAGGTAGGTTCAAGGTCCCTGCATAGTTTCGCATGTGATATTATTATAGTCAAGGAAATGTTGGGTGAGAAATCTTACTTTTTACCAGTAGCGCAGGCATCTCTGCCTGCGATAAAAAAACAGGCTGTAAGCCTGAGCCACCAGAATCTTGAATTTTTACGGCGTTCGATGAACCGCCCCTACGAAGAATAATTTTTTACCCAACGTAAGCTTTGTATAATTTAAAACATGAGCGCTTCCCTCCTTCTTGACCTTGACGGGGTCTTGGTAAAGGACAAGGCACTAAACCCCTTTCCCGATACCATAGAATTTTTAAAGGGCATAAGGGAACTTAAAATTCCCTTCCGAGTTGTTTCCAATAACTCCACAAAACCACCTAAGACTATACTGAAGGAGTTAAAGGAAAAGGGTATTGAACTCAAAGAGGAAGAGTTTATATCTCCCCTTTCCCTTTTAGGAGACTATCTCAAAGAAAAGGGAATAAAAAGGATATTCTTTTTGGGCATGCCCCCAGTGGAGGAGTATCTAAAAGATATGGGTTTTGAAGTTATACAAGACTATAAGGTGGATGCCCTTGTGATAGGACAGGATAGGGGCTTAGATTTCAAAAAGCTAAAATTGGCTACCTCTGCAGTCTTCTTGGGTGGTGCCAAGATAATTCCCATTAACCTAAGCAGGATAGTAAAGGACGACGATGGATTATACTTTCCGGGGGCAGGGTCTATAGCCAAAGCCATAGCTCACGCTTGCAACTATAAAGAGGATTTGCCCAACCTTGGCAAGCCTTCAAGGGATTTTATGGAATATGCCAAAAGGGGCTTAAAGGGTAAAGATATTTACCTTGTAAGCGACGATATCTACACAGACCTCATAGGTGCAAAAGAGTTGGGTATAAAAACAGTCTTTATGACAACGGGAAAGTACAACCAAGAAGAACTAAAAAAATCCAACTTCGCTCCCCATCTTGTTTTCCACAGTTTAAAGGGGCTATTGCAATATCTTTATGTAGCTGTTTCTTCTCAATCTTGCCAAAAGCTCCTCTTTCTTCTGTTTCATCTTTTTTAACAGAAGCTCTTCCTTTAACTCTTCTATGCTTTTGCCTTGAAAAACTTCCCCTTCTGACAAAACCTTTGCTATGTATATATAGTCTTTATCTTCCGCTATTGCAATCCGCCCTACAGGTGCTTGCCAAACTTCTTTATCCAATACCTCCACGAGTTCTCCTTTACTCACCCTAAGCCTTTCTACGGAAGTTTCCAAAGCCTTGGCCATGTCTTCCAAGTTCTTTTTAGGGTCAAAAACCTTTTGAAGCTTTTTCTCATCCTTTTTATCCACAACCAAGAGCTCTATATCCCTCACCCTTTTTGCTTCTCCCCTCCTTAGCCCCTCAAGCTCTAACTCCCTTTCTGAGATACTTACTTCCCTTTCAAGATAGACCTGCAATCCACTGGTTGTCACAATTTCTCTTTCTAAAAACCTCCTTAGGTCTTCAAGGGTAAGGTTTTCCTTTGCAAGCTCCTTTGCAAAGCCCTCAAGGGTCAAGTTGTTTGCCATAGCTATATTCTGAAGGGATTGGTCTATAACCTCTTGGCTTACCTGCAGCCCTTTTCCCAAGAGGAATTGGTATATAAGCATATCCTCCACAAGCCTTTCAATTACCTTTTCCCTTGAAGTTATACTATAAAAAAGCATACCCATCTTCACATCACTTTCCAGTATGGGCTCCGAATTTACAGAAGCTACAACCTTATCCACCAAAAGGGCGGAAAAGCTTAGAGCTGTCCAAAGTAAAACTCCACCGAGTATCTTCTTAAAGCTTCCTGAAACCATCTTTGGAAAACCTCCTGTCTTTTTTCTCTAAGAAGTTTTTCCCTCACTATGGGCTTTGCCTCCTCAAGGGGCATTATACCACCACCCCTTTTGTCGGCAACTCTAAAGATAACATAAGCACCACCTACCTCTATGGGCTTTGTGGTTTTGTTTTTGTCATAGGGATATAGCTGTCTTCTTACAACTTCCGGAAGAGTTTGAATAGAGTACCACATGGGCTGTCCCATCTTTATCCCCTTCTCTTCTCCAACAGGTCTGCCGTTAAGCAGATTATAATATACTTCATTAGCTTTATCTATATATTCCACCGAGTACCTTTCAAGGAGAACTTGAGCGGGGAGCTTAAAATCCCTAAGGTTTAGATAGTAGTAGGCGGTGATCTGACCCTCCTTTATATCCATAGCCCCTGATATTTTATCAATGATCTTTTGGCTAAGCATCTCCGTGTAGATAAAGTACTTAGCTATTGGGCTAAGTTTTTTGTTTCCTATGTTCCTTTCCACATACTCCTCAAACTCCCTGTTGGATATGGAAATACCCATATTTTTTGCTTCCATGTTTATTATCTTGCTTCTTACATACTCCACCAAAAACTCTTGAAGGTCTCTGTTGGTAGCCCTTGCTATAGGAAGGTGAAGGATCTCTTTCCAATAAGCCTCAAAAGCCTGCCTTACCTCCTCGGAGGTTATGACTTCTTTGTCTATACGCGCCACCACTTTGGCAGAAGTTAAGTCTATAAGAAGAAGAAGAACTATAAGCAGGAAGACTTTCATGGTTATATTATACTTCTCAAAACGCTGAGGGAAAAATTCCCCTATAGAGGCGCTTCACGAACGGCTCAGGGATCCACTTTCATTGATAAAATATTATAACTCAAGTTGCCACCTTTAGGAGCCTGTCTATATTGTAAGCTAAAACAAACAGATAGACTTTACTT
>JBKBRK010000069.1:0-7646 GCA_046292245.1 Aquificaceae bacterium | reverse complement strand
GGCTATTACTTTGATTTCTTCCATGGCTACAAACCCCCTGTTAGTGTTTCTTGCTTGCTATTTTATCCCATAGGTAGTAACTTGGGTTAAAATTATACGTCGGATGAAGAATTATCCCTTGTAGGTATAGTTCATAAGCCGCCACAAAGAATTTAAAATTCTGGTATTTTAGGAAAGAGGATTTCTCGCTCAGAGTATTTAATAAAATTATTAATGTGGACATGGTGCTTTACTTCACAGGTTTGATACTTTTCATCTTGACAGTCTTTTATCTTCTTTTTCTTTACGGAAGGTTTATGAGCAAAAAATGAAGATATGACTACTTTGCTATATTTTTGTATATGAATACCTTAACCTTTTCTTTTTCTTCCCTTATCACGCATACGTGGCTAACCCCTTCCTCCATGCTATTACAAAGCTTGCCCTCTTCTTTGTTTATGTAGTATATTTTATCCTCCCTGTGTAAATCTTCCGAAAACTCATCAAAGGATAGAACCTTTAACTCCATGTGGGAATTTCTGTATCCATAGACCAATCCTACTATAAAAGCAAGAGCTTTATCCTTTTCAAGCTTTAATCTTTGCATATTATATCTTTCTCTTTCTCCTCAGATAAGCTGGTACATCCTCTACCTCTGGTTGTATGGGTTCTATGATAGCCTCTGGCACTGCCTTCTTTAGTGGTTCCTTTGGTTCAAGCTTTTTGACCACCTTAAACTGGCTTAAAGACTGGGCGTTTTCAAAGTCAGTGGCAACTACTGCAACCCTCATGAAGTTTTCTTTACTATCCTCAAGCATTGCACCAAAGATTATTAGAGCATCTTCATTGGCGGATTCCCTTATCTTGCTTATGGTTTCTTCTACTTCTCTAAAGGGTACATCATGACTTACCCATAGTGTGACCAGTAGCCTTCTTGCACCCTGTATGCTGTTGCCTTCAAGGAGAGGACTGCTTATAGCCTGTTCTATGGCGTAATCCCTTCTACCATCCCCTTTGCCCTCACCTATACCTATAAGAGCCAAGCCGCCCTTTTCCATAACAGTTCTTACGTCTGCAAAATCTACGTTTATCAAAGCTGGAGTAACCAAAATATTGGTTATACCCATTACAGCTTTGGATAGCACATCATCCACCATCCTAAAGGCGTCTTTTATACTAAAGTTCTTATCGGCGATCTCCACCAGTTTTTGATTATTTACCACTATGTAAGTATCAACCACATCTTTTATCTTTTCAAGCCCTTCGCTTGCCACTTGCATCCTCTTTGGTCCTTCAAAGTTAAAGGGCTTTGTGACCACTGCCACGGTGAGAATACCCATATCCTTTGCAACCTCCGCTATAACGGGCGCTGCCCCAGTTCCAGTACCACCGCCAAGCCCACAGGCCAAAAAGAGCATGTCTGTGTTTCTCAATATCTCTCTGATCTTATCCACATCCTCCAGTGCCGCTTGCTCGCCTATTTCGGGTTTTGCACCCGCTCCAAGCCCCTTTGTAACCTTTTCTCCTATCTGTACCTTATTAGGTACCGTAAGGGAGGCCAAATGCTGTACATCGGTATTTATAATAAAGAGCTCAACTCCTTCCACACCTTCCAAAAACATCCTATTCACCGCGTTGGAACCACCACCCCCAACTCCAAAAACCTTTATCCTGGTAGGGTTCAAAATTTCCATCCTACACCTCCTAAGTTTAAATTATATCCCTAAAAAAAGCCTTAAGCTTAGCTATTAAATTGGAGAAGCCGGATGTGTTTGAACCTTCCTTTTCTTGAGCCTTCAATGGTGCAAAGGGTTTATTCAGAGCAGAACTTTTTTGGGCAAGCTTTATAAGTCCTACGGCAGTAGCATAAGATGGGTCTTGAACCTTTTCCTTTAGTCCAATAACGCCCATCGGATAGCCTATCCTTGCGGGGAGATCAAAGTATCTTTCTAAAAACTCCTTCATGCCCGCCAGTTTGGCACAACCTCCCGTTATAACTATGCCGGCATGCAAGGCATCTAAGTTTATGTCTCGGGTGCTTATGGCGTCTGCTATCTTTTCCATTACCTCTTCTAATCTTATCTGTATAACTTCTGCCAGCTGCTTTCTACTTACGCCAACTTCCTTCTCTTCACCTCTGGGCTTTACCTTTATCCTCTCAGCTTCATTCACCATATCAGCCAAAGCATAGCCATTTTCTATCTTTATTCTCTCTGCCTGTTCCAAGTTTATCTTTATAAAATGTGTTATATCCCTTGTTATACTTAAGCCACCCACGGGAAGCGTGCCCGTTAAGAAGACAGAACCTTCATGAAAAACAACGAAGTCTGTAAGCCCAGCCCCCATATCTATCATTAAAACACCTTCTTCTTTCTCTTCTGGAGTGAGAACCGCCTCTGCCGAAGCCAAAGAGGATAGGAATTTGTCCGCTATACCAATGCCCGCGTTGAGTGCTACCCGCTCTGTATTCTTGAGAAGGCTTGAGCTTACTTTTATCACATGCACATCTGCCATTAACTTGGAACCTATAAGTCCAATGGGGTCTATTATACCTTCTTGGTCATCAAGCACATATTTTCTCGGAATAGCGCTTACCACTTCATAACCCTCTTCCCTTGATCGGGTTATAGCCCTCTCTATAAGCCTTTCTATATGTGATGGGTTTATTTCCATAGGCTGCGAAGATATGCTTACAGTATCTCTCTCGTTTTGGCTCTTTATGGCAGACCCGGAAATGCCCAAGATCACGTTCGTTAGCTTTACCCCAGACATTTCTTGGGCTTCTTTTATGGCGTTTAGGACGGCGTTTACCGCTAAATCTAAACGAGTAACGTAACCTCTGTCTATGCCTTTTGAAGGGGATTCACCTATGCCTATAACATGCAGATCGCCGTAGCTATCCAGCTCACCAACAAGGGCAACTACTTTACTCGTACCTATGTCCAAGGAGGTTATTAGCTTCATCTTAATCTATCCCCTCTTATTATTATTATGTCCCTGTTGCTAATCTCCACTTCTTTTGCCCGCATATTAATATTATAAGTTTTTACTTTCTCCAAATAGTACAATACGTTTTCATCTAGGAGAAATGGAGGTGGAAGTACTAGCTTCGTTCCGTCCTTTAGGTATATTATTGTGTTGAGCTCTGTAATATAAATATCTCTTGTTTCTTCTTTTACAATACCTATAAGATTCTTTATTTTGTTGAAGTTTTTAGCTACAATATCTATACCTTTACCATAAATTGGCAAAACATTAACATTTATATAAGGTGATTGGAAAGGTATGCCGTCTTCATCAAAAAAAAATTTATCGTTATCGCTTATAACACAAAACAATGGACTTCTTTCTTGAGCCTTAACCTTCAATTCTACGCCATTTTTGGTAAAAATCCTTTCAATGTCTATATCTTTTATGGCATTATTGGTTCTGTTATTCAGATTTTTAAGTAAAATTATTTTGTTTATAAACAGCCAATTATTTTTTAAGTTCTTAATTTCTTCTGAAATCACTTGAGGCGGTATGGTTTCCAAGCCTTCTATGTGCAATCTTTTTATTTTGAAGAAGGATATATTATCCGTAAAATAGGGTACAAAATAACCAGCCAAAGCCATAGAAAAAAGCCACAAAATGGAAATAAGGTACTTCAAACCGTTTCCCCATTTTCTCTCTTTCATGGTGTATGTTAAAATAATATAACACAAAAAGTTTTTGATGAGAGATTGTATTAAGGTGTTTTACCTGGTGTGGAAAGGTTATTCCTCCGACAGATAGCTAAATATGGCTTCCATGATGGATAGAAGTATGGATATTATATTGGCGGCGAGGGCCCCTATGGCAAGGCTAACAGCCTCTGGCACATTCCCAAGAAAGTATATAAAAGCTGCCGGTATAAGGTGAAGGTCTGCCACAAGGCTTGCGGCGGTCATCTCTGTGGCAAGGATCTTTCCCTCTCCGAGCTTTAGTATGGTGGCTGTTAGGTTCGCTATAACAGCTATAACCAGTTCATAAGGATTGGGGTTAAAAATGAAGCTTATGTTGGTGGTCATAGCCATAAGGAGGAAAAAGTCTGTCATTATCTTTTTTAACCTCATTTAAAAACCTCCCTGTAAAACTCCATAGCCTTTTTTATGTTAGGGGGCTTGCCCAAAAGGATCAAGGTATCGCCCTCTTCCATCTGCGTATCCCCCGAGACGGTTAGGTTTAAACTACCATCAAACTTCCTTATACCTATCACCGTAACTCCATAAACTCTTCTTAAGTCTATATCCTTTAACTTTTTACCCACCAAAGGATTATCTTCTTCCACTTTTATTTCCACTATCTCTAAATCTACCTCCTCTCCGTAAGCAAGCTTATCAAAGAGATCGGATACATAGCCTCCCGTTTCATGGAGCATATAGGAGAAAAGCCTGTTGGCTATAAGCTTGTCGGGTATTATAACCTTGTTGGCGCCCAACTCTTCAAGCTTTTGGGCTGCGCCGTCGGTGGGAGCGGTAGAGTATATAAAAAGCTTTTCCCTATCGGGTTGCAAAAGCCTTGCGGTAACTATGACTGCTATGTTTTTTGCCTCGTCCTCCATGTTGGCTATCAAATACTTAGCCCTTTGTATGCCTGCAGAAAGAAGGGCTTTTTTCTTAAAGGGCTCTTCTGGTATAAAGTATTTAATGTTGTGTAATTGCATATACTTTAAGGCTTCTTCCCTTGAGTCTATCACCACAAACTCCATGTGTCTTTTTTTTAGGGCTTCCACAAGCCATGCAGAGGTCTTGTTATAACCACACACTATGGTATGGTCTTTTAGTTTTTCTATTCCCACAAGCATTTTTATGTATTTTAACAGACTTATAAGGTTTCCCACGAAAAAGACCCTTATTATCACAGTTATAGAGGTGGTAAATACCCCAATGCCCATAAGAGCCAAAAAGGTGGTAAAGATCCTGCCTACGGGGGTGTCTGAACCCTTAATAACCTCACCAAAGCCGATGGTGCCAATAGTAGCAATGGTCATATAAATGGCGTCTATGAAGTTCCCGCCCGATAGGATCATATAGCCCAAGGTACCAAAACTCAAAGAGAAATGAAGTAATAAAAGGGGAACTCTTAGCTCCTTTAAAGATTCTATAAGCCTTTTTTGATACTCTTCTATCAAGAGCTTTTCTCTTTTCTTCCTTAAGTGAAGCCGTTTCCTTATGTTACGTATTTTTGACTTGGATAAGCCCATACTTTTTTTATATCACAAAAGATTCATACACTGCATGGAATAATGTACATAGGGGCACACCACATACGTTTCCCAAAAAATCACTACTAAAAATTGGGCGGTTAATCCGCCGATCGCCCCAAAAATTTTGATGGTTTAGGCTTTCAGCCTGTTTTTTATAAGGATGCCTACGCTACCAGCAACCTATGGGGCGTACTTGCGTGCGTTCCTACAAGGGAATTTTTACTTTTTTTCGCGAGGCTTTTTGCCCTCCCGATCTATCTTGACTATATATCTTTCTGGGCTTATAATATACTGCGTAAAGAGGAAAAAGTGGGCAAGCCCGCCCTTGGATGGACGGGTGGACTAAATTTTTAGCACAAGCCTTTTGGGTATCATATTATTAAAAACCAAAGGAGGTGTTAGCCATGCCTATCTATGTGATGCTTACCACACTAACAGACGAGGGGATGAAAACCCTAAAGCACAAGCCAGAAAGGATAAAGGAAGTGGATAAGGAGGTGATGGACCGCTTTGGCATCAAGATCTTTGCTCAGTATGCGGTGATGGGACCTTATGACTTTGTAAACATAATAGAGGCCCCAGATAACGACACGGTGGTTAAGATGGCGTTAGAGCTTGGATCAAGGGGTACCATAAGAACCCTCACCATGCCCGCCATAGAAATAGACCAGCTTGTAAAGGACCTAAAGGAATTGGGATAAAAGGTGGAAGCCCTTAGGGCTTTTTTTGAGATAACCCTAAGATACACAGACCTTAAATGGGCAAAAAGCAGGGATGATCTTATAAGCAAGTGCATAAAGCTTCTAAGGGCTCTTTTAGAAGGAAAAAACCTTCAAGAGATAAGGAAAAGTAAAGAGTTAAGCTTTGGTGTGGAGGATTCTTTGGAGCTCTTGGAAGCTTTTGTAAAGGAACATCCCAAAGAGGTGGAAAAACTCATAAAGCTACTGGGTTTGTATATAAAGTCCCCATCCCCTTGTAAAATTAGAATGATAAGTTTAGCGGAGGTCTTGCTTGAGAATAGGACAGTACCTAAGGGAGAATAAATTTAGCATCTCCTTTGAATTCTTTCCACCGAAAACTCCAGAAGCTGAAGAGGAGTTATTCCAAACCATAAGAAGTCTTAGGAAGCTAAATCCCACCTTTGTATCGGTCACCTATGGAGCAGGCGGGAGCACTCGTGATAGAACTCGTAGAGTTGTGGAAAGGATACACAGAGAAACAGACCTAACAGTTATGGCACACCTTACCTGTATAGCCCACACAAAGGAAGAGCTTTTGGATATATTGGAAGAATACAAAAACATAGGCATAGAAAATCTTTTGGCCCTTAGGGGAGATATACCTGTAAACATGCCAAACTTTAAACCTCCCGATGGCGCCTGTAAGCATGCGGAAGAGCTGGTAAAGTTTATAAGGGAAAACTTCGGAGATTGGTTTTCCATAGGTGTGGCCTCTTACCCAGAAGGGCATCCCGAATCTCCAAATATGGAGTGGGAGATAAAGTACTTTAAAAGGAAGGTGCAAGCAGGTGCAGACTTTTCCATAACCCAGATGTTCTTTGAAAATGAATACTACTACAGATTTATAGACCTATGCCAGAAAGAGGGTATAGATATACCCATAATACCGGGCATAATGCCCATAACCAACCTTAGGCAAGTGCAAAAATTTGCCAGTATGTGTGGTGCAGACATACCCCAAAGGCTTATAGATAAACTGGAGCCCTACGCAGACAACCCTGAAGAAACTCTTAAAATAGGAGTGGAATACGCCACAGAGCAATGCTTAGACCTTTTAAAACAAGGTGTACCTGGGCTTCACTTTTACACCCTTAACAAGTCAAAGGCAACTTTGATGGTTTATGAAAACATAAAAACCGTCATAAGGACATGAAGGTAAAGGTGGTTTATAGAGGACAGATAAAGGATTTGGAGTTTGAAAAAGACAAGGTCAGCGCCCTTGATATACTATTTGTAGAGATTGCAGGATGAGTGGGAAAACTGATCACCTAATAAACAAACTTTCCTCTTTATACCAGCCCCAAACGGTTGGAAATAGATTTCCGAAGCCCTCTCTTGTGGCCATCATGCTTTTAGGTGTGGCGATAAAGATCATGGGCTGCTCTTGAGATATTACTCTAAAGGCTTCCCTGTATAGGTTTATCCTTTTTTCCATGTTTGTTTCTACAGCACCCATATCAAAAAGCTCGTCAATTCTTTTCTCCCACTGGGTTGAAGGTTTTTCCTGCTTTGGGTTCCACATATGAAGGGTGCCCGAAGAATGCCACACATTCCTACCAAAGTGAGGATCCATTGATCCCGTAAGCCCTATAATTACCGCCTCCCAACTGTAGGGTGGAGATGTTAGCTTGCTAACGAGGGTGTTAAAGTCTATGGGTCTGAAGATAACCCTTATGCCTATCTTCTCCAGGTCCTCCTTT
>JBKBRK010000068.1:0-7742 GCA_046292245.1 Aquificaceae bacterium | reverse complement strand
GATGGTTATTTTATCCATCTTTTAAAATTTTAGCACAGGGTCATGTTTAATTTGGGATTTTTGAAACAGCCTCCCCATACCACTTGACAGGTCCTTATAAATGGGCTTATAATTAGTCCTCCTATCCGCAGAGTTTGCTTGCGGAAGTTTGGGTCTTTATCCCAAAATTTTGTGGTATAATTATTAGCTTGTATTAGAGGTGTATAGCCATGATACCAAGGCAAGGATATGCTAATGTTGCAGACAATTCAGGCGCCAAAAGGGTGCAGATAATAGGCATCCCCTATGCCCCAAGGGGATATGCCACTGTGGGCGATGTGGTCACAGTCACCGTTAAAGATGCTGCGCCCAACAGTCCTGCAAAGAAGGGCAAAGTTTATAGGGCTGTGGTGGTAAGGACAAAAAAGGAAGTGAGAAGGTCCGATGGCAGCTATATAAAGTTTGACGATAATGCGGTGGTGCTTTTAAATCAGTATGGGGAGCCCTTGGGCACTCGCATACTGGGTCCCATAGCAAGGGAGGTTAGAAACAGGGGCTTTACCAAGCTTGCATCCTTGGCTCCGGAGGTGGTCTAATGGCTCAGAAGATAAAGAAGGGAGATACAGTGGTTGTTATGAGAGGTAAAGAAAGGGGAAAAACTGGTGAGGTGATCAAAGTCCTTACCGATGAAAACAGAATAGTTGTAAAGGACATAAACTTGGTCAAAAAGCACGTAAAGGAAATACCCAACGTCAGAGAAGGTGGAATATACGAGATAGAAGCCCCCATCCACATAAGCAACGTAATGCTACTTTGTCCAAAGTGCCAAAAGCCCACAAGAGTGGGTATAAGGGTGGTTATGGAGGGCGATACCCTAAGAAAGTACCGCTATTGTAAGAAATGCAATGAAAACATAGACCTTGTAAGAGAAAAGGTGAGGGTTAAAAGATGAGTGTGGAAACCAAGTATGTACCAAGGCTTTATAGCAAGTACCGTGATGAGGTTGTACCCCAGCTTATAAACCGCTTTGGCTATAAAAATCCTATGGAAGTGCCAAAGATAGTCAAGGTGGTGGTAAATATGGGCGTTGGTGAGGCAGTCTCTGACATAAAACAGCTTGAACGCGCCGTGGAAGACCTAAGGGCTATAACTGGACAGCATCCTGCGGTGAGAAGAGCTAAGAAATCGGAAGCGGGCTTTAAACTAAGAAAGGGTATGCCTGTGGGTTTAAAGGTTACCCTTAGAAAGGAAAGGATGTGGGACTTCCTTGACAAGTTAATATCGGTAGCCCTTCCCAGGGTCAAAGACTTCAAAGGTTTGAACCCAAGGTCCTTTGATGGAAGAGGCAACTATGCCTTTGGAATATCGGAGCAAATAGTTTTCCCAGAGATTGATTACGAAAAGGTAGATGCAATAAGAGGTATGGATATAATAATCCATACCACAGCCAAGAAGGATGAGGAAGCCCTTTGGCTTCTTTCTCTTCTTGGACTTCCAATAAGAAGCCCAGGAGGATAAAATGCCAAGAAAGGCAAAGGTTGCAAAGGACGTTATGCACTTTCCCAAGTACGTAGTTAGACACAAGAATAGGTGTCCCCTTTGCGGAAGGCCCAGGGGTTTTATAAGGCAATTTGGTATGTGTAGGTTATGTTTTAGAGAGCTTGCTCTTAGGGGAGAGATCCCCGGCGTTAGAAAAGCAAGCTGGTAAGGAGGTAAAGGATGGATCCAATAGCGGATATGTTTTCTGCAATCAAGAACGCCATACAAAGGCGTATGGATTATGTAGATGTGTCTTCTTCCAAGTTAAAGGAAGCTATTTTGGAACTTCTAAAAAAGGAAGGCTACATAAAAAATTGGGAAAGGCTTGAAAAAGAAAGGAAGGGCACCCAGTATAAACTAAGGATATACCTTAAGTATTTAGACCCCAAAAAGGAAGAAAACGTCATATCGGAGATTGAAAAGGTTTCTAAACCCGGAAGGAGGATATACGTGCCCAAGCATAGACTTCCCTATGTTAAAAAAGGTTTTGGCATAGCCATTATCTCCACCGATGCGGGTATTATAACAGACCACGATGCCCGCAAACTTGGAAAAGGTGGAGAGCTAATAGCCTATGTTTGGTGAGGTGATAACATGTCAAGGATAGGTAAAAAGCCTATAGAGATACCAGAGAGAGTTAAAGTGAGCCTACAAAATGGAGAGATCCTTGTAGAGGGTCCAAAGGGTAAGCTTTCCATGAAGCTTCATCCCGATATAAAAGTGTATATGGAGAACAACACCATAAGGGTTGAAAGGCCAAGCGATGATCCCTTTCACAGAGCAATGCATGGCACTACGGCAGCTTTGATAAGAAACATGATAAAGGGTGTTACTGAGGGTTTTACTCAAGTACTTGAGGTGGTGGGACTTGGATACAAGGCTGCCGTGAAGGGAAACAACTTGGAGCTAAGCCTTGGATATTCTCACCCTGTTATATACCCTATCCCTCCAGAGATGAAGATTGAGGTCAAGGAGAACAAGATATATGTGAGCGGGACAGACAAGCACAGAGTGGGTCAAGTCTGTGCCCAGATAAGAGCTTTTAAAAAGCCAGACGCCTACAAGGGCAAGGGTATACGTTATGAAGGCGAACTACTCAAGCTAAAGGCTGGCAAGGCTGCCGGTAAAGGTAAAGGTAAAGGTGGTAAGAAGTAGGGAGGTAAAGGATGGCAAAGTTAAGCAGGCATGAAAAAAGAGAAAGAAGACACAAAAGGATAAGAAAGAAGATCTTTGGAACTCCCGAAAGGCCAAGGCTATGCGTATACAGAAGCCTAAAGGCCTTTTATGCCCAGATAATAGACGACACGAAAGCCCACACCTTGGTCTCGGCATCTTCCATAGACAAAGATTTTGTAAAGCCTGCGGGTAAAAGGGGTGGAAAGTCCATAGAGGATGTGGAAAGGGTAGCGGAGCTTTTAGTAAATAGAGCCCTTGAAAAGGGTATAAAAAAAGTGGTTTTTGATAGGGGCGGATTTCTATACCATGGCAAGATAAAGGCCTTTGCAGACAAGTGCAGAGAGTTGGGACTTGAATTCTAAAGGAGGTAAAGATGGGTGGCATATCCATTGAAGCTTTAATTGACAAAAAGAGAAAAGAACAAGGTATGGCGGAGTTGGAAGACCAACTACAGATAGAAGAAAGGCTTATCTATGCAAAAAGGACTACAAGGGTTACAAAGGGCGGAAAAAGATTTTCCTTTAGTGCCCTTGTGATAGTGGGGGATAAAAGGGGCTTTGTAGGCTTTGGGCTTGGAAAGGCAAGGGAAGTACCTATAGCCATAGCCAAAGCCATAGAGGATGGCAAAAAGCATATGATAAGGGTCCCCATAGAAAACGGTACCGTTCCCCACGATGTCATAGGTCATTATGGACCTACCATGATAAAGGTGATGCCTGCAAGGCGTGGAACAGGTATAGTTGCCGGTGGTGCTGCAAAACCCATTTTTGAATTGGCTGGCTATACGGACATCCTTACAAAGCTTCAAGGCAGCACAAATCCCAACAACGTTGTAAGGGCTGTTTTTGACGCTCTTTTAAAAGTAAAATCCATGGAGGAAATGGCAAGGGAAAGGGGCATAGATGTGGAAGTTTTGAGAAAAAGGTACAATCTGTACGCAAGGGATTTGCGTATTCCCTAAGGGAGGTGAAAGATGGCTAAGCTAAGGGTAAAGTTGGTAAGAGGTTTGGCAGGAAAGCCCCAAGCCCAAATAAAGGCGGCAAAAAGCCTTGGACTAAGAAAAACAGGCCAAGAGGTTATCCTTGAAGATAATCCCATGGTAAGAGGCAACATACGTAAGGCTGTTTATCTTCTTCAAGTAGAGGAGGTAAGGGATGAAGCTACATGAGTTGGCACCTAAGGAAGGAGCTACAAAGGAAAGAAAGAGAGTAGGAAGGGGAATCGGCTCCGGTCTTGGAAAAACCTGCGGGAAGGGACATAAAGGTCAAAAGACTCGCTCCGGAGACAGAAATCTCCCCTCATGGTTTGAAGGAGGTCAAACACCCCTGCATAAGAGAGTTCCCAAGAGGGGTTTTAGACCTTTGGAAAAGGTAGAGTATTCGGTGGTAAACCTAAGGACCCTTGAAGGTTACTTCCAAGCAGGTGAGGAGGTCACTCCAGAGGTACTTCTTCAGAAGGGGCTTGTCAAAAAGGGTATGCCCGTGAAGGTATTGGGAGATGGTGAGCTCACAAAGCCTTTAAGGGTAAAAGCCCATGCCTTTTCTAATTCTGCCAAAGAAAAGATAACTGCTGTGGGCGGCACCTGCGAGGAGATAAGGTGATTGATTACATAAAACAGATATTCGCCCTTGAGGACTTTAAAAAGAGGTTTTTCTATACCCTTTTTATGTTTGCTATTTACAGGCTTGGTAGCCACATACCCCTGCCCGGCATAGATACCACTGCCCTTCAAGACTTTTTCAAAAGCTTTGAAGGGACCATCTTCTACCTTTACGATATCTTCTCCGGTGGAAACCTTGCCCGTATGACCCTTTTCGCCCTTGGCGTTATGCCCTATATATCCGCTTCCATAATGATGCAGCTTTTAACGGTGGCAGTGCCAGAGCTTCAAAGACTTGCCAAGGAAGAAGGAGATTACGGAAGGTACAAGATAAACCAATACACACGCTACCTTACCATCTTTGTGGCTTTTGTACAATCTATAGGTATAGCCATATGGCTCCAAAATCAGGTGTCTCCAAAGGGGATGCCTGTGGTGGATAATCCCGGTATCCTTTTCACTCTAACCACTGTAATAGCCCTTGTCTCTTCTACCATGTTTTTGGTGTGGGTAGGGGATAGGATAACGGAAAAGGGCATAGGCAACGGTATGTCTTTGCTTATCTTTGCCGGTATAGTGGCGGGTTTTCCCAGTGCTGCCATAAGGGTATGGAGTATGCTACAGAATGGCGATATATCTCCCTTTGCCGTAGTTGGAATTCTTCTACTTGTAATAGCGGTGGTTGTGGGCATAGTTTTTATGCAAGAGGCAGAAAGGAGAATACCCATCCAATACCCAAGAAGGCAGATAGGCAGGCAGGAGGTGGTAGGATCTTCCAGCTACCTTCCTATAAAGCTAAACCCTGCAGGGGTTATACCCATTATCTTTGCCCAATCTCTGCTTATAATACCTTCCACAGTACTTGGTTTTATGCAAAATCCCATAACGAGGGTTCTTCATGATGCCTTTAACCCAACAACCATACCCTATAACATACTTTACGTGGCTTTTATAATCTTCTTCACCTACTTCTATACTGCTGTTTTGATAAATCCTGTGGATGTAGCAGACAACCTGCGAAAGGGAGGAGCCTTTATCCCGGGAGTAAGGCCAGGACAAGATACTCAAAAACACTTGGAATATATAATAAACCGATTGGCTTTTGTGGGGGCTCTTTTCCTAAGTGTGGTGGCTACCATACCCATCTTTATAAGCCTGTGGCTAAAAGTCCCCTTCTATTTTGGAGGAACCACAGCCCTCATAGTGGTGGGTGTAGCCCTTGACACTATAAACAAGTTGGAAGCTCAGATGCTACAGCAAAAATACACCAAATACACAAGGAGAGTGAGATGATCTTGGTGTTTTTGGGTCCTCCGGGGTCCGGCAAAGGCACTCAGGCAAAGAACCTATCAAAGGACTTTGGGCTTTTACACATATCCACGGGCGACCTGCTTAGGGATGCGGTAAAAAGGACTACTCCCTTAGGGCTAAAAGCAAAGGAGTACATGGAAAGGGGGGAACTTGTGCCCGATAGCTTGATCCTTAGTCTTATTGAAGAGGTTATGCCTTTTGAAGGCGGCTTTATATTGGATGGCTTTCCAAGAACCATAGCTCAGGCTATAGCCCTTGAGGATATGCTAAAAAAACATGACAAGGAAATAGATAAGGTTATCCTCTTTGATGTGTCGGAGGAGGTTGTGGTAGATAGGCTATCAGGCAGACTTACCTGCTCCCAATGTGGAGCAGTCTATCACAAAAAATACAATCCACCAAAGCAAGAAGGCATATGTGATGTATGTGGTGGTAAGTTAATTCAAAGAGAGGATGATAGGGAGGAAGTTATAAGAAAAAGGTTTAGAGTTTATCAAGAACAGACAAGACCCCTCATTGACTTTTATAGGGAAAGGGATAAATTGATTAGTCTGAATGCCACTTTAAGTGTGGAAGAAGTAAAAGAAAAGCTTTTAGGGGCTATAAAAGATGGCAATTGAGTTGTACTCTTTTAAGGAGATTGAAAAGATAAAAGTGGCTTGTCAGGTAGTGGTGGAGGTTTTGGAGGAGGTAGCCAAGGCGGTAAGGCCCGGGATCTCCACCTATGAGCTTGATATGATAGCTAAGGAGGCTACGAAAAGAAGGGGAGCAAAGCCCGCTTTTTTAAACTACAAGCCTCCCTTTAGCAATGAAAGCTTTCCAGCGAGTCTTTGTGTGTCGGTCAATGAGGCGGTGGTGCATGGACTTCCCAAAAAGGAAGAGATAATAAAAGAGGGTGATATAGTAAGCCTTGACTTTGGAGCTTATGTGAATGGTTATGCGGGAGATTCCGCCATAACGGTGGCGGTTGGTCAAGTAAGCAAAGAAAAAGAGATGCTTATGAAAGCCACAAAGGAAGCCCTTGAAGAGGCGGTAAGGGTCTGTGTGCCCGGCAATTGGATTTCCGACATAGTGGATGCCATATACCGAGTTGCCAAAAAATACGGTGTATATCCCCTAAAAAACCTTGGAGGGCACGGCATAGGTAGGAAAGTGCACGAAGACCCTTTTATCCCAAACCATCCCATCAATTTAATCCAAGAAAAGAGGGACTATAAACTAAGACAAGGCATGGTTTTGGCTATCGAGCCCATGCTATCCCTTGGCACAGAAGAAATAAGCCATAACGGCGATAGGTGGACGGTTATCACCGCAGATAGGAGCCCTGCGGCGCATTATGAGTATGTGGTTGCGGTCAGCAAACAAGGGCCTATTGTTTTAACGGAGTTTAAAGATGGGTAAGAAGAGGGGAGAAGAACAGCCCAAAGAAAAGGGAATAGTGCTTGAAGGTGAGGTTGTGGAAGCCTTGCCCAATGCCATGTTTAGGGTGAAATTAGAGACAGGGCATGAAGTACTTGCCCATGTATCTGGTAAGATGAGAATCCACTTTATAAAGATCCTACCAGGGGATAAGGTAAAGGTGGAGCTCTCACCCTATGACCTTACAAGAGGAAGGATTGTTTATAGGGGATAGTTTGTGGTATAATGTTTAGCTTGCAAGGAGGTTGATATGAAGGTAAAGCCCTCGGTTAAACCTATGTGCGCCAAGTGTAAGGTTATAAGAAGAAAGGGTAGAGTTATGGTGATCTGTGAAAACCCAAAGCATAAGCAAAGACAGGGTTAAGGAGGAAAGAAATGGCAAGGATTGCAGGTGTAGACCTTCCCGACGGTAAAAAGTTGGAGGTTGCCCTTACCTACCTTTATGGCATCGGTTGGGCAAGGGCAAGGGAAATATGTGAAAAGACAGGCATTCCTTCAACAAAAAGGCTTGGAGAACTAAAGCCAGAAGAGTTAAACACCATCCGTAAGTTTATAGAGCAAAACTACACAGTGGAAGGAGACCTCAGAAGAGAGGTCCAGATGAACATAAAAAGGCTTATAGATATGGGATGCTATAGAGGTATTAGACATGTGAGGGGTCTTCCCGTAAGGGGTCAACAGACAAAGACCAACTCCAGAACAAGAAAGGGCAAAAAGA
>JBKBRK010000067.1:0-7766 GCA_046292245.1 Aquificaceae bacterium | reverse complement strand
GTTGACCGCATTCAGGGCAAGCTCCATACTCATAAGCACCGTCACCATATTTCTGCGCACTATCATGCCAAAAACACCAAGCCCAAAGAGTACCATACTTACCACCAAATAGGCTTCAAGGGGTATCGTCTTCATAAACCTGACCCTCCTTCCTTCCGATCAAAACTGCGCCTATCATACCTATAAGCAAAACAAGGGATACAAGCTCAAAAGCCAAAAAGTACTTACTAAAAAGTATACTACCTACCACCTCCGTATTACCAAGCTTCTTTATAAGCTCCCTAAGCTCACCCTTTGGAGATACGCTAATACCTATAAGAAAAACCAAAAGCATCTCCAAATATAGGATCAAAACCAAAGGGAAGGAAAAAAGACCCGATACTCTATAGTGGCTATCCTTTTTAAAAGCCTTCTCCCAAGGCACTGCGGTAAGGACAAAAACGTAAAAGACCGCCACTGCAACCGCATATATGAGTAGTTGTATAGCTCCAACGAGTTCTGCACCCGCCACGAAGAAGATGCCCGCTATGGAAACCAAAACAGAAAGAAGAGAAAGGATCACGTATATGGGATTGGGAAGGAAAATCACCCCAAGGGCAGAAAGGACCGCCAAAAGTGAGAAAAAAGTAAAAACTATCCACTGTATCACCCTTTTACCTCCGGCAGTTTTATGGAGTTCTCATGCCAAAGCCTTTGTCTTTGTTGGTCGTCTACCCATATTCTATCGGGTTCCTCTTCCCTCCTTCTCTGCCAATCCCTTCCAATCCTTTCCAAGACCTCAAGGTCAAGAACTGCATCCCTTCTCGTATAGCTTGCCGTCTCGTGGATATCACTTTGGAAAAGACAATCCACAGGGCAAGCATCCACACAAAAGCCGCAGAAGGTACATAACATCATATTCATACTAAAGACAGAAACCCTTCTCCTTCCGTCGGGTAGCTTTTCTCCCTCTATCTCAAAGAGTTGGGGCACAGGGCAAGCCCTTTTACACAACATACACACTACGCACCTGCTCTTTCCGGGCTCCACCTTTATCTTGAACCTTTCCACCCACTCTTCAAAAGCAGGCTGGGGCTCTTTCCCATCAACCACCTTGTGGCCAAAGAATCCCCTAAAGCGCTTGGGTGGTGTTAACTTCTCGTAGGGATAATGGGTGGTTATAGTTTTTCTAAAGGCATGTCTTATAGTTATGGAAAGCCCTCTTATAAAATCCAAGAAAAATATCCTTTCAATCCAGCTCAAAGGCCTTTCAAAAACCCTTTTAACCATACTTTACCTCCATATTAGGGGTGCGAAAACTGCTGTAAGCACAAGGTTTACAAAGGTTAAGGGCAACATAACCTTCCATGCGGTTTCCGTTATCTGGTCTATCCTATACCTTGGCAAAGTCCAGTGTAGCCAAAGGACAAAAAGGAAAAGAAGAGACACCTTTAGAACAAACCAAACAAAGGGCGAGAGAGGTCCAAGGAAAAAGAGAGGATCCACAAAGCCAAGGAATGGGATGTTTATAGGAGACCAACCGCCAAAAAAGAGAACCACGGCAATGGCAGAAAGAGAAAGGACTTCAATATACCATTCCACCAAAGGGAAAAGGCCAAACTTCATACCACCGTACTCCACGGTAAAGCCTGTGACAAGCTCTGCCTCCGCCTCTTGTATGTCAAAGGGAACTCTACCCGTTTCCGCAAGCATGGCAAACATATACACCACAAAGGCTATGGGCTGCAACCATACATACCATAGCTTTTGGTTTATCTGGTTTTGAACTATGTCGTAGGTGGAAAGGGTGCCTGCAAGGATTATAGGTCCCATCACCGCAAAGGTTATAACCACCTCATAGGAAACTATAATGCCCGCCTTTCTCATAGAACCTATCAGGGCATACTTGGAGTTGGAAGCCCACCCCGCCAAGGCTATGGAGAAAACTGCCATAGAGCCAAGGGCAAAAACCAAAAGAAGCCCAATGTTTACATCGGTCAATATGGGCTTTACCTTTATGCCAAAGGCTTCAAACTCAGGACCAAAGGGCACCACCGCAAAAACCAAAGTGGCGGGCACCAAAGCCATAACAAGGGCAAGGTTGTACAAAAACCTGTTTCCATACCTTGGAAAGAGATCCTCTTTGGTAAGGAGCTTTAGCCCATCCGCCAAAGGCTGTAAAAGGCCATGCCATCCCACCACCATAGGACCAGGTCTTCTTTGGATGTGTGCCGCCACCTTCCTCTCCACAAGGGTAAGGTAAGCACCCACACCGAGAACTATGGCTAATATAACCACTATCTTTATAAGGGTTATAACAAGCCATGCCAAAAGCCCTTCCATCTTTACCTCCTAACGGTCTATTTCTCCAACCACAGGGTCAAGGCTTGCCAAAATGGCAACTGCGTCTGCTATAACCCTATCCTTCATAAGCTTTGGATATACGCATAGGTTGTACATGGATCCGGGCCTTATCTTCACCCTGTAGGGCTTTACACCTCCTGTGGAGTATATATAAAAGCCAAGCTCTCCCCTTGGGTTTTCACCAGAAGAGTATATCTCTCCCTCTGGCACCTTTAGACCTATGCCGTCCATAGGTAGCTTTAGCTTTTTTGGGTCCGGAGATTCTGCAAAGAAGGGAGCAGATTTGGGCATCTTTTCAAGGGCTTGTACACACTGCTCTATTATCCTAAGGCTTTGCCTCATCTCCTCAAGCCTTACAAGATACCTGTCATAAACATCTCCATTCTCTCCCACTGGAATGTCAAACTCTACCCACCCGTAGGCATCGTAGGGCTCAAACTTTCTAAGGTCATAGGGCACTCCAGAGCCTCTTGCCACAGGTCCCGTAAGACCATAGAAATATACATCTTCCTTGCTTATAACACCTACCCCTATATTCCTTCTTAGCCATATTCTGTTTCTGCTAAGTATGGTCTCCCACTCCTTTAACTCCCTTGGAAATCTCTTTACAAAAGCCTTTATGACCTCAAGGGCACCTTCGGGAAGGTCCATACGAACCCCACCAACCCTTGTATAGGATATGGTAAGTCTTGCGCCCGTTATACCCTCTATGATATCCATAAGTTTTTCCCTTTCCTTGAAGGCATAAAGGAAGATGGTAAGAGCTCCCAGGTCAAGAGCGTAGGTACCAAGCCAAAGGAGGTGGGAGTTTATCCTTTGCAGCTCCGACATCATAGTCCTTATGTACTTTGCCTTTTCGGGCACAAGGTCTTCTATGCCAAGTAATCTTTCTACTGCCACAACCCAAGCTTGATTGGAACAGAGGGCAGAAAGATAGTCCATACGGTCCGTATAGACCAAAAACTGATTATACATTTCGTTTTCCGCCAGCTTTTCCACTCCCCTATGAAGCTGTCCAAGGATAACATCACATTGATAGACCCTTTCGCCCTCCAAGTCGAACAAAAACCACATGGTGCCATGAGTACCCGGATGCAAAGGTCCCCAGTTTAGAACTATCTGCGCCTTCTTTTGTAGCCTTTTCTTTTCAGTTATTTCAATGTCCTCCAAGGTGGGCACGGGCGTGTGCATCTTATCGTAGTTCATAAGGCCTTGAAGATTGTCGCCCCAAAGGACCTCGTTAATAGAGGGAAGGTATTCGGTGGCAAAACCCTCAAGGGGAAAGTCCTTTCTGAGGGGGAAGTGTTGGTAAGTTTCCCACATAAAGGCTCTTACAAGGTTTTCATGCCCTTCGTATTTTATGCCAAACATATCGTAGGCTTCCCTTTCTGCCCATTTACCCGCAAACCAGAGCTTTTCTATGGAGGGCAAAGTTCCCTCGGTCCAAGTTTTCACTACAAGCCTTTTTCTCTCATCCACGTTGTATAGGATATAAAAGGCTTGAAACCTTGGACTTTTATCGGGAAAATCCACCACCGAGTGGTCTAAAAAAAGCTTAAAGCCTTTTTCCTTTAAAGCCTTTAGAAGGTCTATAATCCTTTCCTTTTCTATGTGCAAGGCGGTTATAGTGGGCTTTTCTTCTATCCTTAGCCCTTCAAACCTCTCCTTTAGATCAATAAAGTCTTCACCCTTTGCCCAAGGCATCCTTTAACTCCTTTATAAGCTTTCTTCCTCAAACTGCCAATTTAAGGCACCCTTTCTCCAAGCGTACAAAAGGCCATAGGTAAGAATAAGGATGAAAAGGAACATCTCAATAAAGCCAAAGATACCTAAGTACCTGTAAACCACCGTCCAAGGAAAGAGAAAGGCAGCTTCTATGTCAAAAAGCAATAGCAAAAGACCCAGAAGGTAGTAGCCCTGATGGAACGTAGATTGGGCGGATTTGTCGTACAGGGGAACGCCACATTCATAGGGATAGTCTTGCAAGGCTTCGGAGGATTTGGGACCAAGGATATAGTTTATAAAGACAAAGACAAGGGCAAGCCCAAGCAGGATAAAGAAAAATATAAGCAAAGCTATGTATCCCATATCTTCACCTCGCAAATAGAGTTTCAGCAGAGGAGCTTACAAAGTTCCATAATATTATAGGCAAAGCCCCCAATAAGACAACTGCTATAACAATGGACAAGATGGTGAAGATCTCCCCCTTGGAAAGGTTTAAGTTTAGCCTTTCCTTAGAATCCCTCATAAACATCAGGGCTGTGATCCTCAGATAATAACCCGTGGATATGCCCGTAGCCACTATCATCACAAAAGCCAACAACCAAAGCTTTCCAAAGGAAAGAGCCATAAAGACAAGGGCTTTACCTACAAAGCCTACAGTTGGAGGAACACCCAAAAGGGCAAAAAGTATGAGCATGAAGGAAGCCGCCAAAAGGGGATTGGAAAAGCGCATTCCAGAAAACTGCTCTAACTTGTGTTCCCAGTGGGGAACCCTCTCCAAAAGGGCAAGCACCATAAAACTACCAAACCCCATGAGGGAATAAACTATCAAGAAGTATATAACCGCCTTTAGGCCTATAAGGTTAGCAACAGCGATACCTGCCATAATATAACCCGAATGGGCTATGGAGGAGTAAGCCAGTAGTCTTTTTACATCCTTTTGAACCAAAGCCACCAAGTTTCCATATAACATGGTGAAGGCGGATATGAGGCTTACTGTTATAATCCAAGCGTAGGCAAAGTGCTCTTGAATGTATGGCATAAGCCTAATAAGAGGAGCAAAGAAGGCAAGCTTACCCACAGAAGCCATATAGGCGGTTATGGGGGTGGGAGCACCTTGATAGGCATCAGGAAGCCAAAAGTGGAAAGGCACAGCGCCGATCTTTATAGCAAAACCTATCAAAAAGAATACAAGCCCCAAAACCAAAAGATGCTCCTTTTCACCTATGTGGGTTAGTATATACCTAAGGTCCAAAGAGCCCGAATAGAGGTACATAAAACCTGCACCATAAGAAGCCAAGGCTATGGATAGACCACCTAGCATAAGGTATTTAAAGGCTCCCTCCTTTGAGTTAAAATCGGACTTTAAAAGGGCGGTAAGTATGTAAAAGGATATGGAAAGGGCCTCAAGGGCTACGTATAAAACTATTAGGTTGTAAGAGGATACCAAAAACATACCACCCACCAGGGCAAAGTTAAGAATGTAATAGAACTCACCATACAGGGATTTCTTGTGTTTGTAATATTTATAGTTAAAGGCAAGAAGAGCCATAGTGAGAAGCACCATAAAAGCCTGCAAGAGGGTGGAAAAGCCATCCCTTACATAAAGGCCGTAAAAGGTCTCACCCTTAAGGTTTCCATTCAAAACAAGTAGGAAGAAAGCTATAAAATAACCCACAAGGCTAAGGCTTATGGCAAGGGAATGGTTAAGCCTTTTGTAAAAAAGGTCAAGGCTAAAAAGTAGAAAGCCTGTTATAAGTACCACTATCTCAGGAAGCACCAAAGAGATATTGGGAAATTCTATACTTGCCAGCTGTTCCATCTTAGCCCCCCATAAGCCTTGTAAATAGATAGGTTAAAAGGCTCTGTATGTAGCCCTCATAGAAGGCAAAGAAAAGGAAGGGTAAAAAGCCTACCATAAGCATAGGAAGAATCACGAGAGCAAAGGCGACCAATTTGAAGCCCCTTATGTCTGTGAAGTGTATCAGCCTGCTTTCCTCCTTTGTATCCAAATAGAGAGTTTTTAGAAGATAAAGCACATAGACAGCACTAAAGAAGGCGCCCACTATGACAAGGAAGGCAAGGGCAAGACTGTACTCCCTTGCGCCCACTATGGTCAAAAACTTGCCCCAGAAGGAAGAACCACCGGGCAAGCCCATGGAGGAAAAGCTCGTTATGGCCACCAGCACCGCAAAGAGGGGCATAAACTTTATACTTCCTCTAAGGGCTTGCATGTTGAAGCTATGAAGTCTATTGTATATAAAGCCTGCCATCATAAACAGAGCGGAGGATGTAAGACCATGGGCAAACATCTCTGTGATACTTGCCTTTAGTCCTTCTGCGTTTAAAAGGAACATGCCCGCCACCACAAAGCCCATGTGGCTAACAGAAGAGTAAGCCACAAACCTCTTTACATTATTCTGGCTTATGGTAAACCAAGAGGCAAAAGCTATGGTAAATATACCCCAAAGGACCATAATGGGCATAAGGAAGGTGGAAGCCTCTGGGAAAAGCCCTATGTTGAACCTAAGAAGGGCATAGGTACCCATCTTAAGAAGTATAGCTGCAAGCACCACAGAACCTGCAGTGGGTGCTTCACCATGAGCGTCGGGAAGCCATGTGTGGAAGGGTATTATAGGAGTTTTTACCGCAAAGGCTATAAGGAAAAGGATAAAGAGAAACACTTCAAACCAAAGGCTATACTGGTTGTTCATAAGGTCAAAATAGCTAAAGGAAAACTTGCCAAACTGTCTGTAATGTTGCACCGCAAGGCTAACTATACCAAGAAGTAGAAAGAGAGAAGAAACAAATATATAGATAAAGAACTTGTAAGCCGAGTACATTCTAAGCTTGTAGCCCCATATGCCTATCACAAAAAACATGGGCACCAAGGTAAGCTCGTAGAAGACGTAAAAGACCATAAGGTCAAGGCTTGAAAAGACACCTATAAGAAAGGTTTCTGTCAATAGAAACCATATGTAATATTCTTTTAGCCTGTGGTTTATTTGGTGATCTCTTGTGGACCAAAGGATTGCAGAAAGAGATACGATAGTGGTTAGGATGTACATAAGATAGGATAAGCCATCAAAGCCAAGATGAAGGCTCAAGCCAAGCTCTGGTATTAGAGAATACCTTTCCTCAAACTGTATCCTGTCAGTCTTTGAAAAATCAAAGAAGAAAAGGGAGACTATAGAAAGCAAAAACACCAAGCCGCTAAGGATAACCGCAATGCTTTTGGAAAGCTCTTCCCTTAGAAATAGTATAAGGAGGCTACCTACAAGGGGCAGTATCATACTAACCGAGATAAAAGGAAAGCCTTCCATGCCTCACCTCATATTGTAGATTATTACACCCAATATTAAAACCACACCAAGCAACAAAAGGCTAACGTAATTATTCAAAAGCCCCGTTTGTATATTCCTAAGCCTTTTACCGCTCCAATAGGAAAGCTTGGCAAGACCATTCACGAACAGGTCCACAAGCATTATATCAAGCTTCATCCAAAGGAATTTAACCACCTTAAAATAGACCCAGTTGAGAAGGTTTAGAAAGCCATCTATTAGGAAGCGATCCCCTACCGCAAAAAGGGCTTTTGATAGAGACATATAGCCCCTTGCTATGCCTTTATGGTAAAGCCTTTCAGTGAAGAACTGTTCTTTAAAGGTAGTATGCAAGGGCTTTAGGCTCTGGTATGCCCTTTC
>JBKBRK010000066.1:0-7868 GCA_046292245.1 Aquificaceae bacterium | reverse complement strand
CGTGGTGGAGGTTGAAAGGGAGGAGTTTAGGCTTGGCGGCGCTGGCAACGTAGCCAACAACCTTTCTTCCCTTGGTGTAAAAACATACCTTTTGGGAGTTGTAGGACAAGATTACGGCAGACATATAATAAAAGGGCTTTTAAGGGAATCAAACATAGAAGACCTAACGGTGGAAGACCCAAACAGGCCCACCACAGAAAAAACCAGAATAGTTGCCCTTTCTCAACAACTCTTAAGGATTGACTTTGAAGATAAAAAGGTTATAGAGGGCAATGTTCTAAGAAAGCTCCTTGAAGGGCTTGACCTTGAACTTGACGGGATCATTGTGTCCGATTATGCAAAGGGTGTGGTGTGTAAAGAGTTGATGGATAGGATTAGGGAAAAGGGAGTTTTTTTCTCGGTGGATCCCAGACCACAAAATAAAAGCCTTTACATAAAGGCAAACCTTATGACGCCCAACGAAAAGGAGGCAAAAAGCATGCTAAGTCAAGAGGATAGTCTACAAGGGATGGGATGGAGGTTAAAAGGGGAGCTTAAGCTAAATACCTTAACTATCACCTTGGGACCAAGGGGTATAGCCCTTTTTGATAGGGATTTTAAAGCATTTCCTGCAAAAGCTAAGCAGGTTTATGATGTATCAGGTGCTGGGGACACAGTGGTAGCCGTTCTTACCGCCTGCGCTTTAAGTGGGTTAGATTGGGATGTGGCTTGTGAATTTGCCAACGTATGCGCCGGCATTGTAGTAAGCAAACTGGGAACGGCAACGGTAAAACCGGAGGAGATCCTTCAAAGCCTTGAGGAAGGGTGCAGAGTTTGAAGACAGAGCGGTAGAGTACTTACAAAGCCTTGGCTATAGAATAATTAAAAGGAACTATCATTGCAGAGAGGGAGAGATAGACATAATAGCCCAAAAGGATAATACTGTTATCTTTGTAGAGGTCAAGGGGGGCAAAAGTAAAAGCTTTGGAGATCCTATGGAGAGGATAGACTATAGAAAGCTAAGGAGGATTATAAGATGTATAGAAGAGTATCTCTATAAAAATCCCGCTGAAGATTATCGCTTAGAGGTTGTCCTTGTTAGGGACAAGGAAATTGAGCATTTCCCTATAAGCCTTTAAGAAGCCTTTAAAGAGGGGTTTAGCTTCAAGGCACTCTCTTTGGGAACATACATAAGGAAAGCATGGGCTACAGGGGAGGTTGGCGCTTATGATATAGGTTTTTTCTCCTATAGGACTCCAAATTACTGAGTCCGTAGGACCATAGAAGATAAAACTAAGAACACCGCAATAGCTGGCAAGGTGAGAAATTCCGCTGTCGTTTCCAACAAAAATCCTTGCTTCCTTTAGGGCTTTTGCTATCTCCAAGGGAGAAAAGCTTTCATAGTAGTTTTTCACATAATCCTTTAACCACTGATCTGCTTCGCCGATAAGATATATGCTTTTAAAGCCTTCCCTTTTTAAAAAGTTTTCTATCCAAAAGAATAGCTCAAGAGGAGGGTTTTTCTTAAAGGATCCACTTGAGGGATGAAGCACAGCATAACCTTTGAGGGGATTCTTTTCAAGGGGCTTTAGAGGTAAAACTTTTGAAAAGGAGCCTTTAAGGTTTAAACTGCGCAGGTAATAATCCACTATCCACTCCCTTTTATCAGGGAAAGGCTTTAGATGTCCCTCGTAAGATAAAAATATCTTTTCCTCAAAGTCCCTTTTGGGTACCTCAAAGCTTACAAAATCCACCCATCCTACCTCCTTTGCTATGGAAAGGTAGTCGGTATTTCCCACAGCCCATATACTTTTGCCAGACTTTTTGAGAATTTCAAGTAAGGGAAAGGTCAAAAGTGTATCTCCTAAACCTCCACGCCTGTAAAATAGGAGCATGTTATAATAAAAACTTACTTTAACCTTGGGTTAAAAATTACCCTTCATAAATAAGACTTTCTATAAAAGCTATAAACTATAGTACTCTCCACCACTTGATTTACTTTCCTTACCACTACACACTACAACTCCCTCTTGGGCTATAATTATCATATATCTTCCAATGAGATTGCTTTTCTTTGGCACTCCAGACTTTGCAGTTCCTTCTTTAAAAAGGCTTGTGGAGGAGTTTGAGGTGGTAGGTGTAGTATGCCAGCCCGACAAGCCCTCGGGAAGAGGTCAAAAACTTACACCACCACCTACAAAGCTTTTGGCTAAGGAGCTTTACATAGAAGTCTTCCAACCCGAGAAAAAGAGTCAAATATTTCCCATAGTGGAAGCTCTAAAGCCTCAGTATATAGTGGTGGTGGCTTATGGGAAGATACTACCACCAGAGGTGATCTACTATCCAAAGTATGGCTGTATAAACCTTCATGCAAGCTTGCTTCCCTATTATAGGGGTGCCGCACCTATTCAAAGGGCAATCATGGCAGGAGAGAAAAAAACGGGTAATACGGTAATGCTGATGGAAGAGGGCATGGATACGGGACCAATATTGTCGCAAGAAGAAGAGCCCATTTTTGAAGAGGATGACCTAAAAAGCCTTTCCCAAAGATTATCTCAAAAGGGTGCAGAGCTTTTAGTAAAAACGCTGAGGGAATGGATAAAAGGAAACATAAAGCCCATTTCACAGGAACACGAAAGGGCAACCTATGCCCCTCCTATACAAAAGGAAGAATATAGAATATGCTGGAAGGCTACCTCAGAGAGTGTAAGGGATAGGATAAGGGGTCTTTATCCCAACTGCTATGCCCTTACGGAAAAGGGGGAAAGAATAAAGATATTAAAGGGAAAAGTAGTTAAAGACTCTGGAGAGCCGGGGGAGGTTATAGATACCAAAAGATTAACAGTTGCATGTGGAGAGGATGCCCTTGAAGTTCTGGAGTTGATCTCTCCAAAGGGAAAAATTATGAAGGGAGAGGATTTTATAAGGGGTTATAAGGTAGAAAGGTTTTTATGATCAGCTCCAAAGCCTACCAAAGGCTTCCAAGGGTACGTTGGGTTCTGGGTTTATATCCTCGGGAGCAGTTATGCCTTTTTTGAACCTTTCCATGCCTGCATAGGCTATCATCTGGGCGTTGTCGGTGGAAAGTCTTATGTGTGGTATGTATAGTTCAAAGACCCTTTTATGGGACAATTCTTTAAACCTCTCTCTTAACTCCGAGTTGGCGGATACGCCGCCTACTACAACAAGCCTTTTTACACCAGCTTTTTCCATAGCAAGAAGGCTTTTCTTTTCCAAAATATCCATTACTGCCCTTTGGAAGGATGCGGCTAAGTCTTCCTTGGAGTATTCTCCGCTTTCTACAATTTTTCTTGCTGCGGTCTTTAAGCCGCTAAAGGACATATCCAAGGTATCCTCTTCTATCATTGGTCTTGGTAGCTTGTATATGGGTTTTCCTTCTTTTGCCAGCTTATCTATTATGGGACCTCCCGGATATCCAAGCCCCATAAGCTTTGCAGTTTTGTCGTAGCTTTCTCCCACTGCATCATCAAGAGTACCACCAAGAAAAGTATATTTCCCAAAGCCCTCCACCAGGTATAGGTCTGTATGCCCTCCGGAAACTATGAGGGCTATGAAGGGATAATCCACAGGCTTTTCTAAAAAGGCAGAGTATATATGCCCTTCAAGGTGATGTACGGGAACGAGGGGCTTTTTTAGTAAATAGGACAAGGCTTTGGCAAAGCTTACACCAACTACCAAGGATAGTATAAGACCTGGGGCAAGGGTAAAGGATATAAAATCTATCCTTTTTAAATCAAAGCCCGTTTCCTTTAAAAGTCTATCCAAAAGGGGAAGAAGGTTCCTTGTATGCTCCCTTGCGGAAAGCTCTGGCACTATACCACCATAGGGAAAATGCACCTTCGCCTGGGAGAGGATAATATCCCCTATAAGGCCCTCTTGGTCTGAATATATACAAAGGGCGGTTTCGTCGCAGGAGGTCTCAACCGCCAGTGTGTGCATAGCCCTTATTTCCAGACCTTATAACCTCCATAGCCTTACGAAGTTGAGGGTCAAGGGAGGGCTCAAGAATAACATTGGTTATTCCTTGCAACCTCTTTTGCCTTATGGTTTCTTGAAGTTTTTCTTCTTCTTCCTCTGTCATCTTTACCTCTATGTCTGGCTGGATACCCTTTTTATCTATAAGCCTTCCTAAGGGAGTGTAATAGTAGGCTACAGTTAGCTTTATGGCAGAGCCGTCTTCAATGGGTATTATGTTCTGAACCGATGCCTTACCAAAGCTTTTCTCTCCCAGCAATACTGCTCTTTTGTGGTCTTGAAGGGCGCCTGCCACTATCTCCGATGCACTAGCAGAGCCTCTGTTTATCAAAACCACCAAGGGTATCCTCTCGGGCAAAGCAGGCTTTTTCCTTGAAAAGTATCTATTTACCTCTCCCTTTTTAGTCTTTGTATAGACTATCAGCTTTCCTTCTTTCAAAAAGATCTCTGAAACCTCTATGGCTTCCGATAAAAGTCCTCCGGGGTCGTTTCTTAGGTCAAGGATTATGCCCTTGAGTCCTTGAGAGGTCAAGCTCTTAATAGCCTTCTCTACTTCCCTTCCTGCACCATCAGTGAATTGAGAAAGCTTTATATAGCCAATATCCTCAATCTTAGTCCATTTTACGCTTTCTATCTTTATTACAGCTCTTTCCAGTTCGACCTTTATGGGCTTGTCCAAGCCCTTTCTCATTATGGTTAAATTGACCTTTGTGCCGGGCTTTCCTCTTATCCTCTTCACCACATCCATCAGGTTCATGTTGGAGGTATCTTCTCCCTCTATCTCCAATATTACATCTCCAGACCTAATACCAGCTTTGAAGGCGGGCGTTCCCTCTATGGGTGATATAACTATGGGCCTTCCCTTTTCCATCCCTATCTCTATACCAACTCCTCCGAACTCTCCTTCTGTTTCTTGCTGGAAGTCTCTGTATTGGTCTGGTGTAAAGAAGGCAGAAAAGGGATCAAGAGACCTAAGCATGCCGTTTAAAGCTCCATACATTAGATCCTTTGTGTTGGTTTCTCCTACGTAGTTTTCTTTAACCGTTTTAAAAACATCGGTAAAAAGCCTGAAGTATCTATAGTCCTCTTGTTGACCGCTGTTTTGAGATGCGCCTGCATTTCCAAGAAGAAAACCTACCATAAAGGTAGCCACCAGTAAGCTTACAAGCTTAAACCTTTTCATTTATTTTCCTCCACTTTAATAAATATATCCTTCACATCCTTTAAATAAAAGCCTGCATAACCTATTGGAATCTTTGATTTACAATGGGTATTTGCGGATACAAGGTATTCCTTTGACCCTCCACCTTTTGTATAGACCTTTAACTTTATATCTTTGCCCTCTTGGGATAAAACTTCTATCCTTTCTATGGCAGAGAAGTCTATGGAGTAGTCTACGCTACCTTCCTTCACTCTTAAATACTCTCTTCCATTACATACTATACCGTTGAAATTGTGTCTTACACCGCTTTTGTCTTCTACCACTACCTTTATCTTGCTGTCCTTTATAGGCTCACTCATGGAGACCAAAAAGGGCAGTAAAAAAAGAAACCTTCTCATGCTTTTAAATTATACTCTCATCTTACACGCTGTGTGAGAAATTAGACACCATCAAGCAAACCTCCTATAAAAGCTATATCCAACACAAGCACACAAGTCAAAGCCTTACACCACCTGCCTTTTCCTTTCCAACTCATATACCACCCCTTCCTTATGGCATAACCATACTTATATCGTCCCGTCAATACCACAAGTCTCAACCTGTATCTTCAAGAAGGGCAAGGCATTTTCAAGGTCTTGGAGTATTTGCTTGTAGATGGACATGTAGTGTGGTAAGATATCCACTTTTTATTGATGGGGCTTGCGTCTGGGCTTTTTGAATTTCTCACTCGGCGTATAAGATAAAATTACTACCATGAAGACTATAAAAATTTTGCTGATATTTTTGGTGCTTGCCTTTGCCATGGCTCCCGAGATGAAGTTGAAAAGGGTGCACGGCAATGTTTATATGGTTAGGGGTATGGATGCCCTGCCTTCTTTGGAAAACAGGGGCTTTATGTCCAATGCCTTTGGGGTACTTACAAAAGAGGGATGGATAGTTATAGATTCCTTATCCACTCCCGAACTATCCAAGGAATTTGTGGATAACTTGATGCGTGTTAAAAAAGCCCCCATAAAATACGCCATCATAACCCACTACCATCCAGACCACTGGTATGGAGCCCTTACCTACGAAAAGCTGGGAGCAAAGATAATAGCCCACAAAAAGCTTTTGGACTTCTATCAATCCGGGGAAGCACATACAGCCCTAAGGGCAAACAACGAAAGGTTTAAGGGTCTGTATAGCAGTGTGGTCCTTGTGGCACCACACATGGTGGTAGAAGACCGCACCTCCTTGAGGGTTGGCGATACTACTTTTGAGATAATCTCCATGGCATCAGCCCATACAGATAACGATATTGTGGTTTATATGCCCAAGGAAAAAATTCTCTTTGCAGGGGACCTTGTATATAAGAATAGAATACCCTTTATGGGAGACAGAGGGGCAAGCTCTAAAGGCTTAATGAAAGCCCTTGAAAAGATAAAAGAGATGGATGTAAAAATAATTCTCGGTGGCCATAACGAACCCATGGATATGTCCGCTGTAGATTACACCCTTGGGTATGTAAAGTTCCTAAGAGAAAGGGTAAAGAAGCTAAAGGAAGAGGGCAAAAGCTTGGATGAGATAAAGGAGGCATTAAGGAACAATCCTTATGAAAAGGCTGTGATGTATGAAAATTTCCACAACGCCAACATCTTTAGAGTAGATTTTGAACTTGATGCGGAAGAACTATGAAGGTAGGTGTTATAAGCTTGGGATGTGCTAAAAATCTGGTAGATACAGAAGTGCTTTTGGGTAAGCTAAAAGCTGGCGGAGCCAAGCTTGTTAATGATCCTAAAAAGGCGGATGTTATAGTTATAAACACTTGCGGTTTTATAGAGCCCGCAAAGCTTGAAGCCATAGAAACCATCCTTGAATTTGCCCAAAGAAAGAAGGTTATAGTAATGGGTTGTTTGGTACAAAGATACAAGGAAGAGCTTCAAAGGGAAATACCAGAGGTAAAAGCCTACTTTGGCACGGAAAGTTGGGATCAAATAGTGGATTTCCTCGGTTTAAGGAAATGGGAAGATTCAAAAAGAGTTATAACCACGCCCAAGTCCTATGCCTACCTAAAGATATCGGAAGGGTGCAACCGCCTATGCTCCTTTTGTGCCATACCTTTAATAAGGGGAAAACACAGGTCTAAGCCCATGGAAGAAATACTAAAAGAGGCAAGACAACTTGCCCACGAAGGCATAAAGGAGCTGTGTATAGTTTCTCAGGACACCACCTATTACGGAAGAGACCTGTATGGTGGCAACCACCTTGAAAAACTCCTTGAAGAGCTTGAGAAAATAGAAGGCATAAAATGGATTAGATTGCTATACCTATATCCCACAGAAATTGAAGATTCTCTCCTTGAGTATGTGGCAAAATCAGAAAAAGTTGTCCCATACTTTGATATTCCACTTCAACACATATCCACACCAGTTTTAAAGAGTATGAGAAGGGGCTACGATGAAGCCTTTATAAGAAGGCTAATAGAGAAGATAAGAAAAAGATTACCACAGGCAGTTTTAAGAACCACCTTTATAGTGGGCTATCCCACGGAAACCAGAGATGACTATAAAAAACTTATTTCCTTTGTATCAGAAGGGCACTTTCACTGGGTTGGTGTTTTTACCTACTATAGAGAGGAAGGAACCCATGCTTATTCTTTGGGGGATCCCATAGAGGAAGAGGAAAAGGAAAGGAGAAAAGAAGAAATATTAGAAGTCCAAAAGGAAATAACTCAAAGAAAAAACCAAGAGTT
>JBKBRK010000065.1:0-7944 GCA_046292245.1 Aquificaceae bacterium | reverse complement strand
TAAGATCTCCAAAAGCTTTTTTAAACCTACGCTGGCAGGTTCTCTAATTATAACATGAGCTATGGAGGATATGGGGGTCTCTTGGGGGTTTATTTCTATAACCTTTGCACCGCTTTCCTTTGCAAGAAAGGGGAGGTAAGCCGCTGGATATACTAATCCAGAAGTCCCAACTGACACAAAAATATCACAAGACCTTGACTTTTCAATAGCTCTTTTCAGGGCATATTCTGGCAAGCTTTCCCCAAACCATACCACATGAGGCCTTATTAAACCACCGCATTTTTTACAGGTAGGAGGAAGCTTTTCGTAATGGCTTTGGTAATCATAGTAGATCGCAAAACATTTTAAACATTTAACCCTCCATATGTTCCCATGAAGCTCCACCATCCTTTTTGATCCAGCCTTTTGATGCAAACCATCCACGTTTTGGGTTATAAGAAAAAAGTTATCGCCAAGCTTTTCCTCCAGCTTAACAAGGATCCTATGCCCTTCGTTGGGCTCAGCCCCGGCTATTATGCTTCTTCTCCAAAGGTACCATTCCCAAACAAGGGAAGGGTTTCTTTTGAAAGCCTCTAAGGTTGCAAGGTCTTCGGGCTTAAAGTTTTTCCAAAGGCCCTCTTTCCCCCTAAAGGTAGGAACCCCACTCTCAGAAGAGATACCAGCACCTGTAAGAACCACCACTCTCATGGAATAATATTTAAACTATGAGAAGCTTTTTTGCCTACATACCCAAAGAGCTGTGGAGAAGCTACCAGTGGCAAATACAAAACCGCATAAAAACAAAGGAAGAGCTCAAAAGGTTTATAAATCTAATGAAGGAAGAAGAAGAGGGCATAGACAAAACGGCAGGCAAGTATCCTATGGCAATAACTCCTTACTACCTTTCCCTTATAGACCCCAAAGACCCCAAAGACCCCATAAGGCTTCAAGCCATACCAAGAGCTGTGGAAGTGGATGAAAGGATACAAACCCATGGAGAGGAAGATCCCTTTAGAGAAGAAGGAGAAACTCCTGGCCTTACCCACCGCTATCCCGACAGGGTACTTTTCACCCTTACAAGCTTTTGCGCTGTCTATTGTAGGCATTGTATGAGAAAGAGAATATTCCAAGAGGGAGAAAGGGTAAGAACAAAGGAAGAGATAGACCAGTTTTTAGATTACTTAAGAGGGCACGAGGAAGTTAGAGAGGTTCTCCTCTCTGGCGGCGAGCCTCTTTCCGTAAGCAAAGAAAAGCTTCAGTATGTTCTTTCAAAGATAAGGGAGATCCCCCATGTGGAGATAATAAGGATAGGTACAAGGTTGCCCGTGCTGGCACCCCAAAGGTTCTTTGACGAAGACCTTCTTGACCTTTTGGAGAAACACTCACCCATATGGATAAACACCCACTTTAACCACCCCAAGGAAATTACCCAAGAATCCGCAGAGGCAATAGAGAAGCTTTTAAGAAGGGGCATACCTGTAAATAATCAAACTGTGCTTTTAAAGGGTATAAATGATAATCCAGAAACCATGTTGGAGCTTATGAGAGGCTTACTTAGGATAAAGGTAAGACCTGTATACCTTTTCCACTGCGACCCCATAAAGGGAGCCATACACTTTAGAACCAGTATAGAAAAGGGCATCGAAATCATGGAATATCTACGGGGCAGAATAGGTGGTATGGGCATTCCCACCTATGCCCTTGATCTACCGGGAGGAAAAGGAAAAGTACCCATAAGTCCCAATTACTTAATCCATCAAAAAGGAAGTGAATATATATTTAGAAGCCCTTTTGGCGATAAGGTGGAGTATTATGTGGAGACCTTTTAAAGCCCTTTTCATATCCGATAGCTTTAAAGAAAATAAAAACATAAACGACTTAAGAAAGAACTCCAAGATACTTTTGGTATAAATTCAAGATATTCCTATTCTGCCATTGTAAAAGCCCAAACCTTGTTATCTGCTGTCAAAGAAAAAGGCGAGAACCCTAAAAAGATCATCTTTGGCTGTAGAGCTTCATTTGAGAGACTAAAACAAGAGAAAAGAAAAGGAAGCCTTAACACAAGGATAGAGGTAAAAGAGAATAACATCTATTTAAGCGTCGAGTGAAAAAAATTATCCTTTGTAGGGATATTTCATGAACCACCGCAAAAAAATTTAAAATTCTGGTAGTTCAGGCTTCCAGCCTGTTTTTTATTGCAGGCAGGGATACCTGCGCTACCGATGAAAGGGAGATTTCTCACTCAACACGTAATAATGCTATAATAAAGCACTATGCTTGGTAAGTACAATCCCTACTTAGAGTATAAAAACAACGAACTTTACCTTGAAGGTGTTTCTTTGAAGGCCCTTGCGGAGGAGTTTGGTACCCCCCTTTATGTTTACAGTGGAAGCTATATAAGAGATAGATTAAGAGCATACAAAATTGCCTTTCCATCTGCCTTGATATGCTATGCGGTAAAGGCAAACTTCAACCCCTACATTGTAGCCTTGGTTAAGGAAGAGGGAGCTGGCGCAGATATAGTTTCCGGTGGTGAGCTCTTTGCCTGTTTAAAGGCTGGTATGGATCCTTCCAAGATAGTGTACGCAGGGGTGGGCAAGACGTTAAAAGAGTTAGAGTATGCCATTGAGTCAGACATTCTTATGTTTAACGTGGAATCTTTTATGGAATTGGACGTATTAAATGAAATAGCTGAAAGATTAAAGAAAAAGGCACGCATAGCCATAAGGGTAAACCCCGACGTAGACCCCAAAACCCATCCCTACATATCCACAGGCATGAAAAAAAGTAAGTTTGGCGTTGATATAAGAACGGCAAAGAAGGAATATGAATATGCGGGAAGGCTTAAAAATCTTGAGGTGGTTGGTATTCACTGTCATATAGGCTCTCAGATCCTTGATGTATCTCCTTACATAGAGGCTTCTCAAAAGGTGGTAGAACTGTACTATGAGCTTTTGAAGATGGGCTTTTATATACAGTACCTTGACCTTGGGGGTGGTCTTGGTATAAAGTACAAACCAGACCAGTCAAACCCGGAACCTATAGACCTTGCAGAAGCCATAGAGTCTGTTATAAAGGATGTAAAAGCACAGCTTATTCTTGAGCCAGGCAGATCTGTTGTGGGCAATGGAGGAATACTTTTAACCCAAGTCCAGTTTGTAAAGGAGAAGGGTCATAAGCATTTCTTGATAGTGGATGCGGGCATGAACGATCTTGTAAGGCCTGCCATGTACGAAGCCTACCATCATATCGTGCCCCTTGAAAAGAAAGAAAGAAGCTATATAAAAACCGACGTGGTAGGTCCAGTATGTGAAACAGGAGATTTCCTTGCCCTTGACAGGGAGCTACCCTTGGTAGAAAGAGGAGAATACTTGGCGGTGCTTTCTGCGGGAGCTTATGGATTTGCCATGTCCTCACACTATAACCTAAGGCCTCGTGCCTGTGAGATACTTGTAGAAAAGGGCTCTTATAGGGTTATAAGGGAAAGAGAAGATTATGAGTATATTCTCTTGCCATCAAGGGTTATGTAGGGAAGGATCTTTGAAAGGTTTCTTATACCTTTTAGGTCTTCAAGGGTTCTAAGCTTTTTCTCCCTTCTCCTTTTTATTATCTCTTCCGCAGTTCTTTTCCCTATACCCGGGACCCTTATAAGTATTTCATACTGGGCGCTGTTTATCTCAACAGGGAAAAGATGGGGGTTTACCATAGCCCAGGCGGTTTTTGGATCCAAATCCAGAGGCAGATTTCCATCCTTTAGTATCTTTTTAAAGTCCTCGTAGGAAAAGCCATAATCTCTTATGAGAAAATCCACCTGATAGAGCCTGTATTCTCTTAGAGGGCTTTCCCCAGGTTTATTCTCAAGGGGAGTAGCGGTAATTGGAAAAAAGGCGCTAAAATACACCCTGCTAAGCCTAAACCTTTTATTCAGATAATCCACAGCCTTTATAATCTCCTCATCCTTTTCATCTCCAACGCCTACCATCATCTGGGTAATCTGGCCTTTACCCTTTTGCCCTTTTATAAGTTTATCCACGTACTCTATCTTTGGGAGCATATCCTTAATTATGCTCTTGCCCTTTGCTATGTTCTTTAGCCTTTCCTCTTTGGAGGTTTCAAGGTTTATGGATACACGGTTAGCAATTTCTACAGTCTCTTCCACCGTCTGTAGAGAGGTACCCGGCATTAGCTTTAGATGTATATAGTCCTTATAGCTATATTTTTCTCTTAGTATCTTTGCGGTATCTATCATTTTCTCCATGGTAAACTCGGGGTTTCCAAAAATACCAGAAGATAAGAAAAGACCCCTTACATTACCAGCTTTATAGAGTTCCATAAAGCCTTTGGCTATTTCCTCGGGCTTTAAAGCCAACCTTACAGTTTGATCTCTATCTCTGCGAAAGGCACAGTATATGCAGTTTTTATCGCACATGGTGGTAAGCATAAGCTTAAGGATAGGGACTTTCCCTTTTGGTGTGGAAGCGTGGAATATACAACTTTCAAAATTAAATTCTCCATCCCTTTCAAAATTAGCAAGCCTTGACATAAGCCTTATTTTTTGTTGCAGGTCCATCTGTTTATAAATTTAGGTAAAATTTTTACTCCATGAGAGCCTTAATCTCTGTGTATTACAAGGAAGGTCTTGAAAGCCTTTTGAAGGCACTTGAGGAAAGGGGCTACGAGATTATATCAACGGGCGGCACAGCCAGCTTTATACAAAGCCTTGGATACAAGGTTAAGAAGGTGGAGGAGATCACCAACTTTCCCGAGATCTTAGAGGGAAGGGTGAAAACCTTACATCCCGCCATCCATGGTGGTATTCTCTACAGAGATTGGGTGGAGAAGGACAAGGAAGAGATAAGGGCTTTGGGTATAGAGCCCATAGACCTTGTGGTGGTAAACCTTTATCCCTTTGAAGAAAAGTTGAGAGAGGGCTTGGGGGAAAAGGAGCTTATGGAGTTTATAGACATAGGGGGACCAACCCTTATAAGGGCTTGTGCCAAAAACTTCTACAGGGTGGGTGTGGTGGTAGACCCAAGGGACTACCAATGGGTGGCGGAAAAAATAAGAGAAGGTGGCCTAAGCCTTGAAGATAGGAAAAGGTTGGCGATAAAGGCCTTTTCTTTGACCGCTTACTATGATGCCCTAATATCCCATAGCCTTTCAAAACTTTTTGATACGGAATTTATGCCAGACCATTGGGCTTTACCTATGAAGTTTTTAAAAAGCCTAAGATACGGAGAAAACCCTCACCAAAAGGGCTGGCTTTTTTCAAATCCCCTTGAAGAACTTGGCATGGTACGTTTTCCCATTTTGCAAGGAAAGGAGATGTCCTTTAACAACTACCTTGATGGGGATTCTGCTTTTAGGCTTGTTAGCGAGTTTCCCCAACCTGCATGCGTGATAGTTAAACATAACAACCCCTGCGGTGTTGCCCTTGGAGAAGATCCTTTTGATGCCTTTGAAAGGGCTTTTTCTTCAGACCCAGAGTCTGCCTTTGGGGGCATAGTCGCCTTTAATCACAGGGTGGATGAAAATCTTGCAAACAGGTTAAAGGATATATTCCTTGAGGTGATCATAGCCCCCGAATGGACAGAAGAAGCCCTTGAGGTTCTTTCCAAGAAGAAAAACTTGCGCCTTATACAAGCCCTTGGTTTTTCCAAAAGCTTTGACATAAAAAGGGTAAGCGGTGGGTTCCTTTTGCAAGAAGATGATAGCATTGACTATGAGAAGCTTGAAGTGGTTTCAAAAAGAGAGCCAACAGAAGAAGAGATGAAAGACCTTATCTTTGCATGGAAGGTTTGTAAGTATGTTAAATCCAACGCCATAGTTATAGCAAAGGGTGGAAGAACTCTCGGCATTGGCTCTGGGAACGTATCAAGGGTAGATAGTTTAAGATGTGCCATAGCGAGGGCAAAAAGGTTTGGTTTTGATTTGAAAGGGAGTGTGATGGCTTCGGAAGCCTTTTTACCCTTTAGGGACAGCGTGGATATAGCCCAAGAGGTAGGCATAAGCTCTATCATACAACCCGGCGGCTCCATAAGGGACAAGGAGGTAATATCCGCAGCAGACCAGTACCACATGGCTATGCTTTTTACCTCCACAAGACACTTTAGGCATTAAGTTTAGATTACCATGAAGATCAAATACTTTGCGGTGATAAGGGAAAAGCTAAAAAAGGAAGAGGAAGAATTTGACTTTAAGGGCAGCGTTGCCCAGCTTCGCCAGTTTCTTATAGAGAACTATCCCGAGTTGGAGCCCATTTTTAGAGTTTCCCTCTTTGCGGTCAATGAGGAGTACGTAGGAGAGGACTATATAATAAAAGGTGATGAAAGGGTAGCCCTAATACCTCCAGTGAGCGGTGGCTGAAAAGAGAGCCCTTATAGTAAGACTTTCCTCCTTGGGAGATGTGGTTTTAACCTCTTGTCTTATAGACCCTCTCATAGAAAAGGGCTATAAGCCCTACCTTTTGACTTTTAAGCCCTTTGGGGAAGTTTTTTTGGAAGACCCAAGAATTAAAGTTATTCAAGTAGAGAAGGACAAGCTCTTTAAAAACCTTGAAATATTAAGGGGCTTTGACCTTTACTTAGACATGCACAAAAATCTAAGGACCTTCCTTTTGAGATTAAAACTTAAGGGCAATTGGAAAAGCTATAGAAAACAGTCCATAAGAAGAAGACTTGCCATATATTTTAAAAGCCTTAGGAAGGAGTACAGTGTGGTCTCTGCATACCTTGAAAGCATTGGCTATGAAAAGGGAACTCCTAAGATAATAGTATCGGAAGAAAGGTTAAGGGTATGGAGGGAAAGGCTTGGAGAAAACTACCTTTGCATAGGTCCTGGTGCAAGGTATGAAAAGAAAAGATATCCCTACTTTGAAAAGGTGGCAAAAAGCTTTGAAAGAGAAGGCTACAAGGTGGTTTTTGTAGGGGATGAGAAAGATGGAAAACTCTGTGAAGGTTGGGGAGGTATAAATTTATGTGGTAAGATCTCCCTTTTGGATGTTTCGGCGGTTATAAAAAACTCCAAGCTTTTTCTGGGTAACGATTCTGGACTTTTGCATATGGCAAGGAGTGTGGGCACAAAAGCATTACAAATATACGGCGCAACCCATCCCACTCTTGGCTTTGCCCTGAGTGAAAAGGAAGGAATATATATTTTAAAGGGCCTATACTGCCAACCTTGTGATCTACATGGAAGGGGCACCTGCAGGCTTAAGTCCTCTTATCCCTTTCCCTGCCTGCAGATAGACCCAGATTTTGTCTTTGAAAAGGCCAAAAGCCTATTACCAGGTTAAAACCCTTCCTGCCATCCCAAGGGTTGGAAGTGCCTGAGTGGGTGTCATAACGGGGAAGTTGTAAGCAAGGTCTTCTTGGGACATTCCGTTTAAGTCAAGGGATTGCTTGCATGCCACCATCTGCACGCCGTTGTCAAGGGCAAGCTTAATAAAGTAAGAAAGGGGTTGCCCGCCCTCCATAGGGTAGATGCCGTCTGCCACACCCTTCTTTAAAAGCTCGGTGGAAGGGCCAGTAAAGTAAATTACCACATTCATATCCTCCGCGGCAGCTGTGGAAGCCAAAAAGAAAGCAGATGGTAGCCTTTTGGCGTTTTCCTTGCCGGTGAGAAGGATTATCACCAGGTCTGGTGCCTTTTGTTCCATAGTTCTTCCTCCTTTTAGGTTTATTTGAATATTATTATACATGCATACGCTGAGTGAGAAAAACTTTTGTGAATTGGTTGTTATGAGTGTAAGCATGGTTTATATTTTTTAGCATTATGTTTGGTATATTAAAGAAAAAACCTACCGACAGACTAATAGAGGTGCTTGGAAAAGGTAAAGTAAATACCTCTTTGGTAGAAAGAAAGCTGTACTCTTATGATGCTACTCCTATTCCCATAGAAAGGGCTGTGCCTTTGGCGGTAGTTTTTCCAGAAAGCCACGAGGATGTGGTTAAGCTTGTAAAGGTA